>DATBBD010000653.1:0-7960 GCA_036271175.1 Polyangiaceae bacterium
CGTCGGCCTGCGTGAACACGTCGACGAGCGCGTCCAACTGCGGCGCTTGCGGGCGTTCATGTCCGGTACCGAGCAACGGCACCGCCGTCTGCACGAAGAGCGCCTGCGGCATCGCGTGCAACAGCGGATTCGCTCCCTGCAACGGCGCGTGCATCCGCGTCGACGACGATCCGTCGAACTGCAGCGCTTGCGGCGCCGCCTGCAACAAGCCGGACAACGGCGCGCCCACCTGCGTGAGCGGACACTGCGGCGTCGCCTGCAACGCCGGCTACACGACGTGCGGCGCCGCGTGCGTCGACGTCACCTCCGACAATGCGAACTGCGGCGCGTGCGGCAAGACCTGTCCCACCGGACAGACGTGCGAGTCCGGGACGTGCACCTTGACGTGCACGGCCCCGAAGGTGAATTGCGGAGGCTCGTGCGTCGCGACCGCGGGTGACACGTCGAACTGCGGCTCCTGCGGGATCGTGTGTTCCGGACCCCAAAACAGCTCGCCGACTTGTACGACGGGCAGCTGCGGCTTCGTCTGCACGGCTGGCTTGAGCGCCTGCTCCGGCGACTGCGTCGACGAGAAGGGCGACGTGAACAACTGTGGGGCCTGCGGAAAAGTCTGCCCGTCGCCGTCACTCGGAACCGGAACCTGCTCGAACGGGCAATGCGAGGTGTCGTGCAACGCGGGCCTGTCGAACTGCGGCGGAGCCTGCGTCGATACTACGTCGGATCCGTCGAACTGCGGCGTATGCAACACGCACTGCAAGGCGACGCAGACTTGCACCAAGGGCGTCTGCCTGAGCCCAGGCGGCTGAGCCGTCGTCGCTCGCAACGTCGACGAATCGCGCGTCAGAGCCCGAGCGCGTTCCGGTGGACCCAGCCCTTGTCGCCCTTGGCGTCGTATTTCACGAGGTACCAGTTGCCGCGCCGTCCGGCGACGACGACCCGCGTGCCGTAGCGAAGCCGCGTCTCGATTTTGCCGGACTCCGGAGCGTCGCGAACGACGGCGACGTCCCAGCTCACCGTCGCGAGCCCGCTCGCGTCCGTCGTCGCTTCTTCCGCGGCGGCGCCGTGCGCCGGTTCCACGACCGTCCCTGCCGGCACGAACTCGACGAAATAGAACACCGTGTACTTCGCGTGCTCGTGATCGAGTCCGTCGAGTCGCACACTGGCGAACTCTTTTTTGGCGCAAGCGACGAGGTCTCTCGCTTTGTCCTTCGGAAACGTCGTGCTCTTGCCCGAAAAAACGTCGGCGATGGTCTTGTCGTCGAAGTCGAGCTCGAACCCGATCGACAGCGTCTCCGAAGCTCCCTTAGCGGCGTCGCAACCGGCGAGCGCCGCGAGCGGCCCTCGAGCGAGCGGATCGAAGGCGACCTTGTCACAATCGTCGATTTTCTTCGATTTGCCGTCGCGACAGGCAAAGACCTGAAGGTCGCCGACCTTCACGGATTCGTCCCGGGTGCGTGTGGGCGCGGGCTCGGGCGGTGAGTCGGCCAACTCGGCCCCGGAGGATCCCGAACTCGCCGGTACCGGCGCCCCCGATGCGACCGACGACGCTGCCGACGCGGATTCGATGGCGTCGTCGCTCGGCGGGCTCGGAACGAGGTGTACCCCCGCGAGCCACGGCCACACGACGCCGATCGCGAAGCCCACCGCCGCGATGACGCCGACCCTGCCGATCGGGGGACGATCCTGTCCCGGCTTCGGCACTTCCACTTTGAGATTCTGCTCGCGTCGCGCTGCCAAATTCGAGGCGCTTCCCGGGTTCGACGGCCCCTGTCGATCGGGGCTCGAGCATCCGCGAAACGCTCTTACCACGGAGCGGTCGAATAATGGTCGCGTGCCCAGATCGCGCGAGTTCGCGCACAAAAGCGAGGCGAACAGGGCGCGATGAGGCTAGATGCATCACGCCGCGAAGCAATCGACGCAGACGAACGGCGCCGCGGTGTGACCCCACCGTCAGGGGATGCAATGCGCCTCACGCGGCCCTCCGTGCTCGACAATCCACGCGATCGCGCCGCGGATCTTCGAGACGCGATCGCCACGACGAATCAAGGCGCGCGTGGATATGACAGGGTGGTCATACGCGACCGATGGACGAGACCGGTCGGGTGGACAGA
The DNA here is from genome assembly GCA_036271175.1 of Polyangiaceae bacterium. Classification (GTDB taxonomy): domain Bacteria; phylum Myxococcota_A; class Polyangia; order Polyangiales; family Polyangiaceae; genus DASZVB01. The sequence continues at coordinate 2,112 of DATBBD010000653.1, forward strand.
TCGAAGCGCGTCGGCCGCCGAACCCTACGCGCGGATTCGACCGAAGTTCGCAGCGAGGCAGGCGCGCTATTTCGCTCGTCTCTCGCGCGAGGCCGCGGGGCACCTAGACCGCCGACACCGCAGGGAAATCACGCGATCGACGCCGGTCGCCGACGCATCGATCGCACCGCGATGAGTTGGCGAGCAGGGCTAATTCCGGTCGAGTGGCGCGAAACGTTGAATGGTGAACGTGCAGTTTCGTCTTCACAGTATTGGCCCGGATCGTGAAAAGGAATTGCACTTCCTTGAAGGGGCCGTCTAGGCTGGCGCGCCCGAGGGGAAGACGTCCCAGAACAAGCTGGGTTTTGGAGGTTATTGATGACTCGTAGAATCATGCACTTTGGTATTCCGGTTGTGACGAGCGCGATGCTCTCGTTTGCTTTGTTCGCCTGCTCGAGCAGCAGCAACAATGGCGGCAGCCCGGACAGTTCAGTTGGTACCGGTGGCACGACGTCCACCGGCGGTACGACGACGGCGACGGGTGGCACGACGACGGCCACTGGCGGCACGACGGCAACCGGCGGCACGACGGCAACCGGCGGCACGACGGGCACCGGCGGCGTCATGGACGCAGGTCTGACGCTCGGTTACGAGTGCTTCGCCAAGTCTGTGACGATCGATCCCGGCGGAACCGGTACGTCCGGCAGCTCCTGCTGTAACGGCCTCGGCAAGTGTGGAACGGGCGCGGGCCCCGACGCGGGTCCGTCGGCGGCATCGTACGGACACGATACGTGCGCCAAGACGACCGGCGCGGACGACCTCAAGTGCATCCCCGATCCGACCGCGGTCGGCGGAGTCACCGGCGTGTTCGCCCCGTGCCAGACGGACTTCGGCGCGACGGGCGGTCCGACCGCCGAAGGGCGCTGCGTGCCAGGCTGCTTCGTTGCGGGCAACCCCAACGCGAGCCAGCTTTCTCAAGGCACGTGCGGCGCAAGCTTGGTCTGTTCGCCCTGCTACAACCCCGTCGACGGCACGAGCACCGGCGCGTGCTTCACGGCTCCTGGCGACAAGCCGACCACTCCCGCGCCCGCGCCGTACAAGGCCTGCGGCACGTACGATGGCGGCCCGGCTGGCGGAATCTGCGTTCCCAAGGCAATCGCGCTTGCCTCGGGCAATCCGGCGGCGCCGAGCCTGAAGCAAGACCCGCCGTGCGCTGACGGCGAAGTGTGCACGCCGGCCTTGAAGGCCAACGGCGTCAACGCCTGCTTCGACAAGTGCCAGACGGGGCTCGGCTTCCCGTACGCCGAAGGCGCCTGCGTGCCGGACTTCGTCGTTCGCGACATCAATGCTGCGGCGATCGGCGTGATCGTCAAGAAGACCACGTGCCCGGACAACTACCTCTGCGCGCCTTGTGCAGACCCGCAGCACGCCGGCATGGCGAGCAACTCTTGCATGTGAGTTCGCGCGGCACGAGTCGGGCTTAGCCCGGTTCGTGTTGCAACGTTCGGGCGCGGTCGAAAGGCCGCGCCCGAATGCTTTTGTGCGTCGTCGAAATGGCACGATGCGTTCACCCGCCGTCGAAGCGACGCAGGCGGAGAATGCTTTCGTGCGCCGTCGAAGAAGGCGCTCGTGCCGCGGCCCAGAGACGGCCCTTATTCGGCCGTGTCTTCGGCGGGCTCGGCGGAGCTCGAGTGCGATTGCGCCTTGCTACGAGCGCCTGCGTCTTGGTGCTTGAGGCGAAGCGAGACGAGCGTGTCTCCACCGGCCGCCGCTTGGGGCGCCTTCTTCCCGATCGGCCGGTACTTGGCGATGTACGTGCAGTACTCGATACCGGTGCGCACGGCCTCGATCGGCGACATGTCCGTGAAGAGCGGCCAGAACAGGTTGCACGTGCCGCACGGCTCGATTTCGCGACGGCGGCCCGACGCATGGAGGTCGCGGTACTTCTTCGCCGTGGCGTGCCGGTACAGCTCGAGCACCGATTGCTCGCGGACGTCGCCCCAGCCGTACTGGCCGTCTTGGTCCATGCAGCACAGCGTGATCTTCCCGCTCGCGAGAATGTCCAGACGCGTGACGTGCTCACAGCCGTAGCGGGGGACCGGCAAGCTGCTGTTGATGTCGCCTTTGTAATTGAAGAGGCCGACGATGTAGTGTCGGACGCCCTTCTCGTCGCAGTAACGAACGAAGTCGTCCTGCTCCTCCAACGTCGTGTCGCCGAGGCGAGTCATCCGGAACGTGATCTTGTTCGCGATGCGACGCCGGCGAACCGGGTCCGACAGGTACTCGAGATTATCGAGCGTCCGCTTGAGCGGAATGCCCATCACCGAGCGATATTTCTCGGGGTTCAGCGTGTTGACGCTCACGTAGAGGTGGTCGATGCCGAGATCGAGCATCCGGTCGATCTTCTTCGGCGTCATGCCGTACCCGTTCGTGTACAGGCGAAGCTTCGTCTTCGGGAGCCGGCTCCGGATGTGCTCGAGCCGCGGAAGAATCTTCGGATCCGAGAACGGGTCGCCCTGGATGAACGGCTCGATCGCGTCGAGGGGAAACTCGCGGCAGTCTTCGATGATCTTCTCGAAGACGTCGTCGGCCATCGGACCCTTGTCGCGCGCCAGCGCGTTGTTCGGGCAGAACACGCACTTCGCGTTGCAATGGTTCGTCGTTTCGACGGCGACGAGCCGCGGGTAGTCGCCCCCGTTCCCGGTCTTCAGCAGAGCCACGGGGTGAAACCTAGGCCCGGGAACCGAGTCCGGGCAAGTTGATTCAGGTCGCCGGCGAAAACATGAGGGGGTACGTGACGCGCACGATTCCGTCCTTCGGCGCCGGAAACGACAGCGACGTGTACGCGCGGAGGACGCACGAAACGACCCGCGCGTCGGGCAAATCGGTACCGCCGGACTGCACGCTCGCGACCGAGCCGTCGCGCGAAATCACGAAGCGCGCCGTCACGCGGCCCTCCAGATTCGGGTTTTGACGCAACCCGTCCTCGTAGCAGCCGCGAAAGCGCCCGAAGCTCTGGCGCACGATGCGCTGGATCACCTCGGGAGGGAGCGAGCCGTTCACGGTGGTGTCGCCGTTCTGACGGAGGCGCGGAACGGCGGTCGGGTGGTCGCGATGCGCGAGCGCGGTCGAGACGCCGAAGCCGCCGGGGCCCATGCCGGCGCAATGCCCCGTCGAGCAGGTCCCGATTCCGCCGAGAGCGATCGCGTCGCCGCGCTGTCCGCCGCCCTCGCCGAGCCCGGCGATCGTCAGCCCACCGCTGCCGTTACTCTCGCCGATGTCGCCGAAGAAGCCGCCCGCGACGGCGACGGGGCCGGCGCCTTCGTCGTCCCAGGGCGCGGACGTGGGTCGAAGCGAACCGGACGACAGGAGACCGATGACGCCGAAGTTCTCCGCGGCTTGCACTTCCGCGAATCGCGACGTCGCGGGGCGCGGTTCGCCGGGCGCTGCGCCGCTCGCACGGTGGTTCTGCTGTCGCGAATCGACCTTGCCGAGCGCGCCGGCTTCTTTCGACGCTGCAGCGGCGCTCGGGCCACCGCCGCCCTTCGCCGCGTCGCCGGGCGACTCTTCGAGAAGATGTTCACGCTCCGCCGAAGCGTCCAGATACTGCTCCATCAAATAGACGCGATTGCGATCCAAAGAGTCATCGTCCGTCAGTCCGAAAGGAGGCATCGACCACGCGAGTCCTCCGACGAGCGCGGCAACGGCCGCGAGCGACGCTCCGAAATACGTGATCGGCCGCGCGTCGTTATCGCCGAGAAGCGCTCGCGGGCACTTCGCTTCGCGCCGGCCGAGCCGCACCGAAAATCGAACGGTGCCGACGTGAACGTCGATGCTCTCGCCGCGCGCGAGGAGCACGGATCCCGCAGATGGAGCGATCGCGATCGTCGACTCGGTCTCGGCTTCTTCTGGGGCACCCGGCGCGCCGTTCGGCGGCGCAAAGAGCCAGGTGAGCGTCCGACCATCTGAGTGGTCGATGATGACGCTCGCCGCTCGCGCGTCGACGCGCGGTAGTGCCTTGCGACGAACGGCGTGCGCGCCTTCCGGGACGTGCACGAAGACGTCGCCGTGCTCCACGCTGAGCAGCGAAAAACCGCGCGCGAAGAGCGCGTCCCGTTCGGGCAATACGAAATCCGGCGGCCCGCTCTCGGCGGAGCCGACGATGAACGCCCGCGGTGGCGAGAGCTCGACGAATTCGAGCAGATCGTCCCCCCAAGAAATTCGCAGTTCGACGGTGCGCTCGGCCCTCCGTCGAAAGGAGGACGTGTCGGCGATGTAGGACGGAGACGGTGATTCGAGGAGGGTCGATGACATGAGTTCTCCGGAAAAACGCCGGGGTTCGGCGCGTACCCGCGCGGGCGTCCGCGCGGATGGGTCGGGAAATGCGCGCTCGCGTCGTCGACGGAGCGTCGCTGTGGGATCGAGCCGACCCGGCGCCGGGGCCGCGGTATTTCCGCGGCGAGCGTCGTTCAGCCGTGCTCGCTACGAATAGACAGCGACCTCACGGCGAAGTTCCCGCGAGTCGCGCGGAGCCGTTTCGGTAGGGCGTTTCGAACGAGCCAACGGCCGTGAACCGTCGAGCGCCGCTCAGAGCTCGATCTGCGCGCCGATCTCGACGACGCGGCTCGCCGGGATCCCGAAAAATGCCGTGGCGGGTTGCGCATTACGAGCGAGGAACGCGAAGAGCCGCTCGCGCCAGAGCGCCATACCGTGACCCTTTGCCGGCAAGACCGTCTCTTTGCCGAGGAAGAACGTCACGTAATCGATCGAATAATCCTTCAGCTCCGTGCGCTCGAGGAGCGTCGGGATGTCGGGCGTTTCCATGAACCCGAACCGAGCCACGGCGCGCCTGAAGCCGTGCTGCAATTCTTCGACGCGGACTCGCTCTTCCGGCGGAACGCGCGAGACGCTCTCCGTGATGATCGTGAGCAGCACCACGTGCTCGTGCACGACGCGGTTGTGGAGGAAATTGTGAAGCAACGCGGGCGGCGTTCCGTCCGAGTTCCCGGTCATGAACACCGCCGTGCCCGGGACCCGCGCCGGGATCTCGACACGCATCAGCTCGTAAAAGTCTTCGAGCGGCACGATGCGCTCCTGGAAGCGCTGATAGAGGAGCTCGCGACCGCGACGCCACGTCGTGAACAGCGTGAAGAGGAGAACGCCGACGGCGAGGGGGAACCATCCGCCGTCCGCGACCTTCGCGAGGTTCGACGTCATGAACGTCAGCTCGGGCGTCAAAAAGAGGATCGAGACCGCGGCAGTCGCCGGGATGCCCCACTTCCAGCGCCGGCGCGCGACGACGTAGGCGAGAATCGTCGTGATCACCATGTTCAGAGTGACCGCGACGCCGTACGCGGCGGCGAGCGCACTCGACGATTTGAACCCGAACACGAGCGCGAGCGTCGCGAGCATCAAGAGCCAGTTCACCGTCGGGACGTAGATCTGACCAATGTGGTGGGCGGACGTGTGCTCCACGCTCACGCGCGGCAGATAACCGAGCATCAGAGCTTGTCGCGACAAGGAGAACGCACCGGAGATCAGGGCCTGCGACGCGATCACCGTCGCGACCGTCGACAGGATCACCATGGGGTACAGGCCCCACGCAGGAACCGCTTTGAAGAACGGATTTTCGACCGCTTCGGGCTGTCGCAAGAGGAGCGCGCCTTGCCCGAAGTAGTTCAGGACGAGCGCCGGCAACGTCATGAAGAACCACCCGACGCGCATCGGCCGCGCGCCGAAGTGACCCATGTCGGCGTAGAGCGCCTCGCCGCCGGTCACCGCGAGGAACACCGAACCGAGCACCAGGAAGCCGCGGTGGCCGGTGTGGAGCAGAAACGACAGCCCGTAGAGGGGATTGAGCGCCGCGAGCA
>DATBBD010000654.1:0-5426 GCA_036271175.1 Polyangiaceae bacterium
CTACTTCGGCGTCCTTGCCGTCGTGATGCAGCGTCACGGGGGGCTGCTTCGAAAGACCGAGCGCGTCGAGCTCGACGTCGATCGCGCCGCGCATACCGGGAAGGCGCGTGACGCGGAGCTTTCCGGGTTCACCCGCGATGCAGTCTCCGACGACCTCGACGCGAGCCGCTTCGTAGCGTGGGTCCCGCATGAGCCATCCGAGGAGGCCGTCCCAGAGTGCGCCGTACGCGCGGCCGGCGACCTTTTCCGCGAACTCGCTGAAGGCGAGCTCGTGGGTGTCGTCGACCGCGAGCGCGATCGAACGGCCGTCGCCGGCTTCGCCGAGCGCCAAGACCGGCATCGGCGCGGGGCCCGCTTTGAGCCGCGGGTGATCCCAGAGCACGATCGAACCGGGGCGCGCCTGCCCGAGCAGATTCACGCCGTGCATGATCGGCAATTCGTCGCCAAGGAGCTCGCGCAGGGCTCGAGTGATCGGCGCGGCGCGCCCGGCCTCGGTGTACGAAGGAACGAACGGCGCCGGATCGTAGTCTTCGCCGGACGCGAGTTGCTCGACGGGGAGCACCGCGTCGATCGGCGTCTCGGCGTAGTTACCGCCGCCGAACGACGACGGGCCGCCGACCATGATGAGCCCTCCGCCGGCTTGGACGTACCGGGCGAGCCGTTCGAGATGTTCGGTGAGCTTGTAGCGAACTGCGTCGATGTCCTGCAGGATGACCGCGTCGAAGCTCGGCAGATGCACCGTGAAGAGCTCGTTCACCGGGAATTCGATCAAGGCGAGATCGTGCTCGTCGGCGTTCGGATCGTCTTCGCCTTTGTTGCCCTCGCGAAGAATGAAGAACGCGACGACGTCGACGGCCTCGTCGTTCTTCAACCAACGACGGAGGGCGCGAACGTCGTACGTGGGCCGCCCCGCCAGATGAAGCAGCCGGATCCGATCGCGCGTGACGGAAAAAGTGAGAAAGCGCGAGTCATTTTCCGGAATCTTGTCCCCGGGAGGCGCCTCGATGGACACCTGGAGGACGCGCGCGCCGGCGCGATCGAGCGTCACCTCGAGCTCGACCTTGCCGATGCCGTCCTCGATTTTCGCCTCGCCCGTCGCGAGCACGACCGAGTCCACGCCGCTGCCGAGCTCCGTGATCGTCACCGGAATCGAATGGCATGAAAGGCCGCCGGAGCACCCGACTTCGACGGTGAGCGCGAGCGGCTGATGCGCGACAGCGGCGCCCGCGGCGCGAACGGAACGAATCGACGCGTCCGCCGGCGCGTGCTCCTCGACCTTCACCGTGTGTACCGGCACGCCGAGCTTCCCGAGGGCGTCCGGGTTCACCGCGTCGGATGACGGACTCGAGAGGCGGCCGTCGCTCACGACGATGACCGACGACGGACGTTCGCCGGCGGCCTCGGTCAGCGTCGAGAGCGCCGCCGAGAGATCGCTGTCGGTCGTGAGCGACGAGTGATCGTCGTCGCGTGCCGGCAGGGGCGACGCCTTCCCCTCCCCGAACCCGAGAATGCTGAGGCGCGCGTCCTTGAAGTGCGCGGCCAGGGCTTTGACCGCCGCGAGCGCGCGGCTCCGTCTCGTCCCGTCCGACGTCGGGATGAGCAAACGGCGCGACTCGTCGACCAGCACGACGACGCGCGGCCCGACCGTCGTGCCGCGAACCGACACCTTCGCTGGACGGAGGACCGCCGCGACGAAGAGCACCACGCCGAGGAAGCCCGTCGCGATGACCAAGAGACCGCCGCGATCGCGCGAGCGAAGCTCGAACGCCAACAAGACGAGGGCCGCCGCCGCGAGCGCCGCCACGGCAATTACGGCGCCGGCGCCCAGATCTTCGGTGATCGAAATTCCGGCGACGCTCATGGCTGGAATCGCCCGCGACGCCGCATGAGCGCCTGGGCGTGGACCTGGTCATCCTTGTAGTTCGAACACAGGACGTACATCGCGAGGTTCACCGCGAAACGGATCGCGTACTCGCGCTGGTCGGCGCCGCCGGGTTCGACGGGAAACTTCCAGGAGCCGTCCGGCGCGCGAGCGAGCGCCCCGAGAAGATCGTGCGCGAGGAAAATGACTTGCGTGTCGCGACCGCGGACGATGGCCTCGACGAAGGGTGGACCCTCGACGCGCCCCGTCGGGCGATCGAGCAAATAATACGACTTGTAGATGACGTGTTCTTGCTCGATGTCGCCCCCTGAACGCGCCATGAGCTTCACCAAGGGCGTCTCGGGAAAAATACTGGTGAGCTCGCGGCGTGCGGCGCGGCCGAAGGTGCCCTGCGCCGGCTCGAAGTCGTCGACGACGAGAACTCCGCCGAGATCGATGAATCGCTCGATCCCTTTTCGCTCCGGCGCGGTGAGCGGTGCCACGTCCGTATCGCCGGTCCACACCGCGAACGGTTCGGCGAGCAATGCGGGATCGTCGGCTGCGACGTGACTCGGCACGAGCCGCGCGGGCGCGCTGGTCCGTCGCACGAGCTCCCACGCCCATCGACCGCATCCCGAGACGCGCGGGCCTTCCCAACGGACGTCGCCGGTCGTGAGTGCACGCGGGTTGAACGCGCCCTCTTGCCCGAACGCCCGGGCGGACGGCGCGGCGAGCATCGCGGCGCCACCTCCGAGGAGTAGTTGACGGCGCGAGAGCATCAATCGAAGTCGTGGACTCGCCACACTCCGGCCTCTCGTCTGAGGAGAACTTTGTGCCCTCCGGGAACGTCCACTTCCGCCGTCTCGCCGTGAACCTTGACCTCGAGCGCGTCGGGATGCTCGAGTCCGCTGACGAGCGAACGCATGTCGACCTCGATGGCGCCGCGTGTATCGGTAGAGAGGATGCGCACCAGCGCAGCGTAGCTCCGTTCCGCGAGGGCGCCGCGGAGCTCCCCCAGGGCCTCGGCGACGGTGCGCGCCCCAGCGGGTAACCCAGCGGCCGCAGACACGCGGAAATGCCCATTTTCGACGTCCAGGTCGGCTCGCTCCCCGTCGACGTAGCGGACCTCCGCGACGGCATGCACGACCGATTTCGCCGAGCCCGCGTTCTTCGCCTCACGCACGATTTCGAGGCGCGCGTCGTCGAGAAGACGCCGCGTGCCGTCGGGACCGTAGGCGCGCTTTGCCTCATCGGTGAGCATCGCATAAACGCCTCGCGCGTCCCCTCGTTCGGCCGCCGTGGCGTACGCGGCGACGGCCGCGCGTGGGTCGGGTATTGCCGACCCGGCGCATCCGGAGCTCGTCATGACGGCAAGAGCTCCGATGGCGAACAGAGCCCTTCGCACCATTCTGCCCGAGAGCTAGCGAAAGCGATGGCACTTGGCTACCCTTGTCGCCCGGATGAGCGCAAAAGGCCTTCGGAGAGGCGGACCTTTCGCCCGAAGGGTCGGAGCACCGTTCGCCACCGCAGCGCTCTTCTTCGTGCTGTCGTGCGGTAGCCCGCCGCCGCGTGCGCCGAACCCGACGCGACCGCTCGATGAACGCCGGGCCGTCCAGATCATCCTGACGGCGTTTCGCGAAGAACATGACCGCGGCGTCACCGGTCGGAGCGTCGCGCTCGCCCAGGGAAAGTCGCTCGAGGTCGACGTGAGCGGTGCCGGCAAGAAATACGGCGTTGCGTACATCACGGCGAACGAACGGCACGCGCTCGGAGATGCGGTCCCCACGCCCGAGCCCGGCATGGAGGATGCGCTGCACGTCGTTCACGGCGTGGGCGACGACAGCGAGGCGCGCATTCTCGTCCTGCAAGACACGATCTACCTCTACGACGATCAGGTCGGCGAAGAGCACGAAGCGACGGTCGTCACCGCCGAAAACAAGCTCGAGCGCGACGTGCGCGACTTCATCGTGCGGGCCCATACCGAGAAATGGCCTTGAGGCCGACGCGTTCGGAGAGCGAGTCGTGGCGTCGAGAATCGATACGATGACGGAGGCTGCGCCCCGCGAACGGCGACGAATCGCAGCGAGCGCCACCGCGGCCGTGGCCGGCATCGCGATTTCCGTCGTGGGCTACGAGACGCTGGGCGGCTACGTCACCGTGTTCGCGGTGGTGGCGCTGATCTGGAGCGTCCACCGTTATGGCCGTACCGGCGCGAGTTAATCGAGCGCGCGGTCGGCGGAAGACGCCGGAATGATCAGGTTTCGCTGCGGAGCACCGCCACGCCGACGTCGTTGCCGAAGGAGGGCGTGCGGCGAACGGCGAGCCCGAACGTTCTCCCGGTGATGTCGATCACCACCGCGAAGGGTTCATTTTCCTTCGTCTTCGACAATGGATCGAGCGCGGCGATCGTCGTCATGTTGACGTCCGGCGAGACGGGCGCGCCGTAGACGGATTTTCCGACCAAGACGAAGACGTAGAGCAGCGGCTCTTTCTGGTCGCGGTCACTGCCGAGGTCGCTCCGGATTTTGCTGCGGAGCGCGAACTCGAGGCGATAAGCGTAGCTCGACCAGGACCAGCCCGTGACGTAAATGCCCTTCGTCACGCCGTCGAGGACGACCGGCGTGGCCGCGACCCACTGCCCGTCCTGGCGCGGCGCACGAACCCCGGACGCTTCGGGCAAAGAGCCCGTAGTTTCGACGTACCGTGTCTTTGCGTCGACCAGGGCGGGGAACGCCGGGAACAGCGCCTTGCCGGCCATGCGATCTTGCTCCTGGTCGTTGCGGAGCACCACGCCGTTCAGATCAGCCAGCGCGAAGAACGTGCTCTTGGCGATCCGCAAGTCTTGGACTCGGTGTCGCGAGTCATCGAGCGCGACGCGTACGGCTTTCAAATCGCCATCGAGCTGGGGTTCGACCTTCCACGCTGCGGCGAGAAAGGCGGCCCCTTGCGGCAGTCCTCGATGCACTTCCTCGACATCGGACGCGACCGTGTCGACGAGAAACGCGACGTGGGCTTTCGCCTGTTCGACACTGATTTTACCGGAGTCCTTACATGAGGCGACGAGCGCCGCAGAAAGGAACACCGAAGAGATCGCCGTCGCTCGCCAGTTCATACGCATTTCATTAGCCCGGGACTGCTCCGCACACCAAGTGAGTCGTTGTGGGCGAGCGCCGTAGTCATTTTTGCCGCGGTCGACGACGCGAACTAGGGGGAACCATAAAGAGGGATCTCGAGCGAGAGCGCGCGCATTGCGGAATGAAAGCGAGCGGGATAGGGTGGATGGTTGCCGCGGTGTGGAGGGCGCCACGGTGACACCTCGTGCCTAGCTTGGGGTACCGTGGCGAAAAACACAGAACCGCGTTCGAACCGACTGTCCGACGTCACGCTCGCCGCCGGTAATCGAAAGCCGTTCGAAGCGGTCTCGGAGATCGTCGCCGCAGAAGACTTGAGCGTCGTCTTCCAGCCGATCATCGACATGGGGAATGGAACCCTGCTCGCCTACGAAGCTTTGGTTCGCTGCCGCATTCCCGCGTATTCGTCGCCGCCGGATCTGTTCGAGCGCGCG
>DATBBD010000655.1:0-4395 GCA_036271175.1 Polyangiaceae bacterium
TTGCGCCAGAGCGTCGTGGGGCTGATGTCGAGCGCTTCCGCGGCGCGCTCGCGACTGCCGTCGTGGTCGCGGAGGGCGGACTCCACCGCTTCGCGCTCGGCTTCGTCGACGATGTCGGCGAGGGTCCGACCGCTCGTGCGCCAGCGCTTCGGAGGCGCTTGCGGCAAGATGTCGTCCTGCGTGACGACGCCTCCCGAGCACAGCGCGACGGCTTGCTCGACCATGTTCTCGAGCTCCCGGACGTTGCCCGGGAAATCGTACGCTTGCATCCGCTCCATCACGCCTTCGGCGAGCCGCGCGCGCGCGTTCATTTTGCGATTGAACTTGTCGAGGAAGAATTGAAAGAGGATCGGAATGTCCTCGATGCGATCGCGAAGCGGCGGCAAATGGAACCGCGCGACGTTGAGCCGGTAGTAGAGATCTTGCCGGAAACGGCGTTCTTCGACCGCGACGGCGAGGTCGGCGTTGGTCGCGGCGACGACGCGAATATCGACGTGAATCGGCTTATTTTCGCCCACCCGACGAATTTCGCCGTCCTGGATCGCGCGGAGCAATTTCGCCTGGAATGAAAGAGTCGTCTCGGCGACTTCGTCGAAGAAGAACGTCCCGCCGTCGGCTTCTTCGAAGAGCCCTTTGCGAGCGTTCACCGCGCCGGTGAACGCTCCGCGCGCGTGACCGAAGAGCTCGCTCTCGAGCAAGGTTTCGGTGATGGCCGCACAGTTCACGGTGACGAAGGGACGATCGGTCCGCTTGCTGTTCGCGTGAACCGCCCGCGCGATGAGCTCTTTGCCGGTGCCGCTCTCGCCGGTGATGAGCACGACCGCGTCCGTCGGCGCGATCTTCACGACGCGCCCGAGAATGTCGCGAATGGACTGCGAACGGCCGACGATCTTCTCGAAGTGATAGCGCTCTTTGAACTCCTGGACGTAAAGCTGGACCTGTCCGTGGAGCTTCCGGCTCTCGATGGCCTTCGACACCTTCACGAGGAGCTCTTCCTCGGTGAACGGCTTCTGGATGTAGTCGAACGCGCCGAGCCGCATGGCTTCGACGGCGCTCTCGATGGTGCCGTAGGCGGTCATCACGATGACTTCCGTCATCGGCTGCGCTTCCTTGATGGCGCGGAGGACGTCGATGCCGTCCGAGCCGCCCATCCGAAGATCGGTCAAGACGACGTCGTAGGCGCCGGCCGCGCCGAGCTCGTGACCCTGCTTGCCGTCGCCTGCCTCGTCCACCTCGTGGCCGCTCCCTCGGAGCATCATCGCCAACGTGGTGCGCATGTTCCGCTGATCGTCGACGACGAGGACCTTTCCCATACTTTCGGGCGCCACATTAGCCCGACCGTCCGCGCGGCGCTCGCTCACCGAACGGGTCGCCGCTGCTCCCGCCGCCTCGCGTATGTCTTCCATTGATTCCCCTTCCGCATCCGGGACTACGAGCTTCCCGGAAACCGGTTTCGTTCCTTCGTTGGGCGGCCCTCGAGAGCTACGGCCGGAGCGGGCAGCGCCTTAACGCTTCCGCGAACGCTTCCCCCGGACGGCACCTGCCCCGCGACTCGGGTGCACGATCGGGCACTTGGGACACCGCCGACCGAACGTCAAGGGCCGGGGGGGTGCACCTGCTGTCGGGCTCCGGCACGGGCACGTTCGATGGCGAGCGTCAGCTCGCGCACATCGAACGGCTTCACCAGGGCGCGCGTGTTCGGGTTGCTCGACCCGAGCACGCTGCGACTGGCCGACATCAGCACGATGCCGAGATCTGGCCGCTGTTCGCGGAACAGCTCGGCAAGCTCGCGACCGTCGCCGTCGCCGAGCTTCACGTCGAGCACCGCCACGTCGATGCTGTCGCGATACTGTTCGAAGAGCCGTCGGCATTCGGCGGCGCTCATTGCCGCGTACACGGAGTGCCCGAGCCGCCGGAGCTGGCGCGCGACCGCACCGACCAGCGCGACTTCGTTGTCCGCGAGCAGGACGAGCGCGGGTGAAACCTCCGCGACGAGCTCGCGCGGCAGCGGCGCATTTTCACGAACGACCGCCGTCGCGGGCCAACGGATGCGAAATTCGGCGCCGCCTCCGACGCGATCGCCGACGGTGATCTCGGCGCCCGTCGAGCGCGCGACGGCATCGACGATGGGGAGGCCTAGGCCCGTTCCCCAGCCGCCGTTCTCGGCGTCGCCGGCGCGGCGTTTCGTCGTGAAGTAGGGCTGGAAGATCCGCTCGCGCAGATCGGCAGGAACGCCGGGGCCGTGGTCTGAAACGACGAGGTCGACCCCGCCACCCGGTGCCGGGCCGAGCGCGACCTCGATGCCGCCGGCATGAAGCCGCGTCGCGTCGCGCGCATTGACGAGCAAGTTGAGGACGAGCTGGTGCAAGCGCGCGCGATCGCCGACCACGTCGGGCGTGTCGCTCGCGATGTCGAGGACAATCGGCACCGCCGTCGAGCCGCGAGCGAGCACGGCAGCAGCGGCGCGAACCTCGGACGCGAGGCTCACCGGGCGCCAGCTTCCCGTTTCGTCGAACGCGATCGCGCGAAGCGATCGGGCGAGTGCCGCGCCCCGTTCCGCCTCTTCGATGATGGCCGTGAAGTCAGAGGCCGCGTCGCCGACGCCGTCCGCGGCGTCTCCGCTGCCGGCTTGAGCGGTCGCCACGATCGCCGCGAGCAGATTGTTGAGATCGTGCGCGAGCCCACCGGCAAACCGCGCGATCGTCTCACTCCGTTCGCGTTGCGCTCGCGACGTCGCCTGAGTGACGCGCTCCGTAAAATCGACGAGGCCCACCAGAAAGAATTTGTCGGAATCGAGCGACGTTCCGTAGGCCTCGACGCTCATCTGGCGTGCGCCCTCGAGACGAATGACGATGTCCTTCACGTCGAAGGCATGGCGCTCGGTGAGGAGCGCCGAGACCAAGCGCAGAAGCCCGGGGCTCGCCGACGACAGCAGATCGTCGATGACCTGTCCCACGCTCGGACCGAACAGGCGGCGGAACTGCACGTTCGCGTGCGTGACGCGCCCGTAACGGTCGAAAACGACTTGCGGAACGGGAGCGCGGTCGAAGGCTTCGTCGAACATGCGCGGGGGATTCGCCCGCCGAGGTGCCCCTCTTGGAGAAACCTCCGGGAGCCAGAGTCCCAGGGGGCAGCCGCCGGAACAATCGGGACAACAGGGATATATACCATCCTTTGTCGTGCCAAGCGCTCACAAGCAATGGTAGGACGCGGGGCATGCCTACACTCCCTGACATGCTCGGCGTTCCGCCGAAGCGCCAACAGGTGGTCGACGATGCGTGCCGCGTGCTCGACGAAGAAGTGTCGGACAAAGGCGGCCTGTCGGGTCTCGCCATCAAGGGCGCGTACGGCATCGTGAAGGGGATCAAACCGGGGTTCATCCGGGAAGTCGTCGACGCGTTGCTCGATGACTTCTTGAAGGCCCTCGACCCGCTCTATCAAGAGGCGGTTCAACGCGGCGCGCGTCCCTCGGCGCATCTCGCCGCGAACGCCGGTCGCGCCGCTGACGCTTTGCTCGCCATTACCGATGCGCGCGCTCAGCGTTCCGAGCGCGCCGTCGTCAGGTCGACGTACGACAAGCTGCGCCCGTCCGCGAAAAAGCAGGTCGAGGCAGCGGCGCCGCGCCTGGGCGCGCTGCTCGACCGACACACGACGCAGTAAGCGTCGTTCCCGACGGCGCTGCGGTGCGTTAGGCCGGAGCCAGTTTCCCTGACGTCTCAGGACGATGTCGGACGCGCGTGGCGTCTTGACAAGGGACGAAGCCCGGAGCAAGTCAGCGTGCACCTCGGGGTCACGGATACCGCCTCCGAGCATCAGAAAGGCTCGTCCTTCTCATGGCGATACATCAGGAGGTCCCCCAGGCGGGACCGTCCGTCGTCGGGCCCACCAAGAAAATCACCGGCGCGGTCGTTCGCTTCGCCGGGGATTCGGGCGACGGAATGCAGATCACCGGGTCGCAGTTCACCTCCACCGCGGCCATCATGGGCAACGATCTCTCGACGTTCCCGGACTTCCCCGCGGAAATCCGCGCCCCCGCCGGAACGCTCTACGGCGTGTCCGGCTTTCAAGTGAACTTCTCGTCGGAAGACGTGTTCACTCCGGGCGACGCGCCGGACGTGCTCGTCGCTATGAATCCCGCGGCGCTGAAGACCAACCTGAAGGATCTTCGGGCGGGCGGCTTGCTCATCGTGAACAGCGGCGCCTTCAATGCGCAGAACCTGAAGAAGGCCGGCTACGCAGTGAACCCGCTCGAGGACAACTCGCTCTCGAGTTACCGCGTGATGCTGGTCGACGTGACAAAGAACACGCTTGCCGCAGTCGAGGGCAGCGGTCTCTCGAACAAGGAGGCCGGTCGCTGCAAAAATTTCTGGACCCTCGGGCTGATGTACTGGATCT
>DATBBD010000656.1:0-1880 GCA_036271175.1 Polyangiaceae bacterium
GATCGCGGCGTCCCATTTCACGCCGGTGGTGGCGACTTTTTCGGTGTGATGGGAGCCCGAAATGAACAGGTACGTCGCGAGCCCGACGCCGACGACACCGACGCCGAGTGAAACCATGGAGAGCGTCGTGAAGAGCTCGCCGTCGTTCTGTTTGCTCTTCAGCGACTCCGGACAGACGTTGCCGTGGCATCCGTGGTCGAGGTCGTTCTTCGCGCTGTTGCGGAGCAAATAGAACACTCCGCTTCCGGCGAGGCCCGCGACACCGACGCCGCCGACGACCCACGGCAGCGCGGAGCTGTGCGGCGTTCCGCTGCTGGTATCGGCGACGTTCGGCAGATCGCCGCTCGACGTGCCGGCGCTCGCAGGCGCGGGGAAGTCCGGAGCCACGAGCTCGACCTCGGCCGTCTCGCTCTCCTTCACGTTCGTCGACTGCTCGAATTGCCGATCGCCCGTGAGCTTCGCGACGACGGTATGCGGGCCCGGGTCGACCGCAACGGGCTCGCCGATTTGCGCCTCGCCGAGCGCGACGCCATCGAGCTCGATTCTCGCCGATTCGGCGCCCTTGCCGCGTCTGATGACGAGCTTGGGAACCCGTGCTTCGAGCCCCTGACGCGCCTGCGTGATCGCGGACAGCTCCGGGATGTTCTGTTGTCCACCTTCGTATTCGGCCAGCCGATACGCGCCGAGCGCTTCGTTCAGGCGCCCGAGGTGTTCGTAGCAACGCGCGGTGTGAAACCTCACCTGCGGCGTCAGCTTCACTTTCCCGACGTCTTCGAACTTCGCGAGCGCGGAAGCCCAATCGCCGGCCGCTTCGAGGCTGAGCCCTTCGCGAAAGAGCGTCCTTGCCTGCTCGAGCACATCGGCGGATTGCGCCGACGCGGTCGGGGCTGCGAGCACCGCGGCAAGTCCCAGCGGGACTACCGTGACGGCAACGCGGAGGCCACATGCAGCCGCAACCGGTAGAGCGACCATCCGTCGGATTCGTGAGCGCATGGATAGAGGAGTAGAAGATACCGCCTCTTCGGAAAGGGTGCTAGCGTCCGGCCCCTCAAATGGGAATCGATTGGGCGAGCTTCGAGAGGTCCGTGGTCGCGACGATCACGTATTGTTTCATCGGCATCGTGATGTTCGCCGTCAGCTTCGCGATCATTCGGTTCATCAGCCCCTTCTCGCTCCGCAAGGAGATCGAAGAAGACCAGAACGTCGCGCTCGCGGTGCTCATCGGCGCGGTCATCATCGGGCTCAGTATCATCATCGCGTCCGCCGTCGGTGGCTGACGTAACGGGCGGCGGCTCGAGCGCTCGGGGGGCCCTTTCGGGCGAAAAACGGCTGCCGCCGTGGGGATCGGCGCCGGCTCCTCCGGGGCCTTCTCCGGCCGTGCTCCTCACCTTGGTGCTCGTGATCGCGACCGCGGGGCTCGTCTACGAGCTCACCATGGCCGCAGTCGCGAGCTACCTGCTCGGCGACTCGGTCCGACAATTCTCTCTCGTCATCGGCGTGTACCTGTCCGCGCTCGGTGTCGGCGCGCACCTTTCCCGCCATGTAGGAAAGCTGCTCGGCGCCACGTTCGTCGACGTCGAGCTCTGCGCCGCAGTGGTCGGGGGGTGGAGCGCGCCCGGCCTGTTCTTGGCGTTCGCGTACACGCGCCTCTTCGAGGTCGCGCTCTTCTCCGTCGTGACCGCCGTCGGCGTGCTCGTCGGCCTCGAGCTTCCGCTGCTTCTTCGCATCCTCGAGCGTCGCGTCGAATTCAAAGAGCTCATCGCGCGCGCGCTGACGTTCGACTACGCGGGCGCCCTGGTCGGCTCGGTCGCCTTCTCGCTCGTGCTCGTGCCGCGGCTCGGGCTCGCGCACACGTCGGTGGCCGCCGGCCTGGTGAACGC
>DATBBD010000657.1:0-9493 GCA_036271175.1 Polyangiaceae bacterium
CGGCGTCCCTTCTCGAGGATGCCCCGTCGGAGCGGTTCGTCCTGCGCACGCGAATACGATCAGTCCGAGGAGAACGGACCGAAACCTCGCTCGCATCCTCTTCAGGATGCGCGATGTCGGCGTCCGGTGCCAGCGTCCCGCGCAGTCACGCGCCTTCCCGCGGTCGCGCGCGGACGAGCACGGTCGCCTCGCGCCCCACGCCGAGTGTTTTTGCGGCGTCGCCGTCGCGCTCTGCTACTTCGAGGACGTCGAAGGCGTTCACGAGCGCGACGAGCGCACCGGACTCGACGTCCGAATACGTTTCGCGTAGCGGGGCACGCGCGCCGCCGACTTCGACGACCGCGCCGGCGAGCCGCTCGAGGAGCCCCGCCGCGACGTTCGTGATCAGGTTGCCGAATCGGTCGACGGTGACGACCGTGCCCTCGATTCGATCGACCTGAACTACCGGAACCCGTTTCGGAAGTGCGACGAACGGAACCGACGTTGCGTCCGAAACGTCGCGAGCATCGAATGCGTGGAGCGTCAATCGCCCACTGGCAAGCTCCGCCGCGACGGGCGAAAAGACGTCCCGGCCGTGAAATGTCCGGCTCGGCATGGGAAGACCGAGTCGAGCCGGGTCGATGCGCCGCACTTGCCGCGCGCCGTCGAGCTCGAGCACGCCGGCGAGGACTCCGTTGTCCGGTCCGACGAACCACTTGCCGTGCGCGCGCGCGACGAGCGCGGCGCGCGACGATCCGACGCCCGGGTCGACCACCGCGACGAAGACCGTCTCTTCGGGGAAACCCCTAAAACATCTCTCGAGCCAAAACGCGGCTTCCTCGATGCGCTGCGGCGGGATCTCGTGCGTCAGATCCACGACGGCCGCCGCGGGGCACCGCGACAGAATGACGCCCTTCATCACGCCGACGAACGGATCGCGCGTCCCGAAATCGGTGAGGAGCGCGATCACGGGATTCATGGAGCGTCGTCGTCTCCGGCGCGATCACGCCAGCGCGAGATGCGTCGCGGAAATCGGGTGCCGCCGCTCGAGCGCCACGCCCCGCGCAACATGGCGTGACACAGTTGCTTGAGCCAATCCGGCGCGGCGCTCGGCTCGCACGCGATGTCGACCGTGCCCTCTTGAATCGTGACCCGAGCGCGCACGACGAAGACGCCGTCCGTCGTTTCGATGTCGCCGACGTAATCAACGGCCTGTTCCGACGTATTTTCGAGCCGCAACGTGATGCGCCCGCCGTGTGTGAGCTCCACGCCGCGAGCGTACTCCACCGCGACGGCCGCGTCGCGGAACGCCGATCGACGCGAAGCGGTAACGATGAGCGACGGACTCGGCGCCACGCCGGCCTTTTGCGCAGCGGTCACGCGTTGCGACGACGCGGCCGCCGTGCTCGAGTTCCACGCCGTGGAATTTTTGGTGTTTTCGCAGCACGCGGCCGACGGCGTCCCACTCATCGAGCTCGGCCGTCACGCCACGCGATTCTTCGACGCAACCGTCGAACCGTTCGCCGATGCGGCGACGTCGTTCGCCGACGCCTCCTTCGGCGTCCCCGGTCGACGACTCGCCGCAGGTGCGAACGCCGGTGCGCTGAATGAGATCCGCCTCGTATTGTCCTCCAACGGTGAGCGCGCGGTGTTCGCGATCACGAAGCGCGCAGCCACGGCCGAAGACGTCACGCTCGCGCGCGACGCCGAAGTGCGAATGCACACTGCCGGCTTGGCCGACCTCGCCGCTCGCTGCGCGTCGATGTTCGTCGTCGTTCCCGTGGCACCGGTGATCGAATGGATGACGTGGGAATGTTGCGCCCTCGTCGCCTCGGTCAGCCTTGGACCGGTGCTTTCTTCGGATGGCGCAACGCTGGTCGGCGTGAAGAGCGCGCGAGCGCGAGCCGAAGCGCTCCGGCTCGCCGCTACGCGATGAGCAACGCGCGCAGATCGACGCCGGCAGCGGTGAGCGCGGCGTTCTGGACGCGCACGAGCTCGGCGACGCCTTCGAGCCCGAGGTCCACCATCGCGTCGATGTCGCTTCGCGGGACGGCTTCGCCTTCCGCGGTGCCCTGGATCTCGACGATGGCGCCTTTCGCCGTCGCGACCAGGTTCAAGTCGACGCGCGCGGTGCTGTCTTCGGCGTAACAAAGGTCGAGCGCGAGCGCGCCGTCGACGTGACCGATGCTCACCGCGGCGACCTGATCGCGGAGCGCGGGTCGAGTGAGTTTCCCGGTCTTCCGAATCGCGGCAAGGGCGAGCGCGAGCGCGATGAAACCGCCGGTCACCGACGCGGTGCGCGTCCCGCCGTCGGCCTCGAGCACGTCGCAATCGACGACGATGCTCCGCTCGCCGAGCCGTTCGAGATCGATGGCCGACCGGAGCGCGCGCCCGATGAGTCGCTGGATCTCCCGCGTTCGTCCGGAGAGCGGCTTGTCGCGGCCGTCGCGGTTTTCGCGCCGGCGCGGGTTCGCCCGCGGATGCATTTGATACTCCGCGGTAATCCAGCCTCGGCCTTGTCCTTTCATGAAGTCGGGCACGCTTTCGTCTACCGACGCGGTCACGAGTACCGCCGTGCCTCCAGCGCGATACAGCGCGCTCCCCTCGGCGAGCCGGTGAAAACCGGTGACGATTTCGACCGGACGGATCAGGCGCGGATCTCGGCCGCCTCGCTTACGATGTTCCATCGCGGGGCAGCCTAGCCGAACGTGCGCGAGCCCGCGACGTATGCCAAGGTCGCCCGAAGCGAATGGACAGGGACCAGATCCTCCGGGTCTCGGAGATCTTCGAGAGCGTGCAGGGCGAGGGCGCGAGCGCCGGGACGCCGAGCCTATTTCTCCGCTTGGCGACCTGTAACCTCCGGTGCGCCTGGTGCGATACGAAGTACACGTGGGATTGGGCCGCGTACCGCTACGACGACGAGGTGCGCGAGGCGGACGTGACGGAGCTCGCCCCCCGGATCCTCTCGAGCGTCGATCGGCATCTCGTGATCACGGGCGGTGAGCCCTTGCTTCAAGCGCGCGCGCTCGAATCGCTCCTGCGGCTTCTGCCCGAGAAGCTCTACGTCGAGGTCGAAACCAACGGCACCCTCGCGCCGTCGGCTGGACTCGCCAAGCGCGTGAACCAGTGGAACGTCTCGCCGAAGCTCGCCAATTCGGGCGAGCTCGAACATCGCCGGCTTCGTCCGGAGGCGCTCACGGCTTTGCTCGAGACGGGCGCGGCGTGGCTCAAGCTGGTCGTGAAGAGCGGCGAAGAGTCGGCCGAGATCGCGGCGCTGCTCGAATCGACGGAGTGGCCCCGGGCGCGCGTGCTCCTCATGCCGGAAGCCGCGACACGAAGTGCGCTCGCGGAGAGAATGCCGCTCGTGCAGCGTCTCGCCGCGACGTTCGGCGTCGGCGTGTCACCACGACTCCACGTAGAGCGCTGGGACGGTCGGCGCGGCGTCTGAATCGTTCAGTAGCCGAATACCCGCAGCGCCGACTCGGTGTCGCCATCGAGAACCACGGCGATCGGGCCGTGAAGGGACGGCGGTCTCGCCGCGATCGCCGACGTTTCGGCGTCGAACGTCTTTTGCCACAGGGCTTGCGCGGCGAGCGGGCTCTGCGAAAAGGCGTCGTTCGCGCACGCCGGATCGACGTCGATGAAGCAGAGGGTCGGACGCCGGCCGATCTCGCCGGAGAGGAGCCAGGGCCCGTAGCGGGTCGCGTAGCGTCCGCCGAGCGTCGCGACGAGCGCGCGTCCGTCCACCGGCCCCTCGTTTCGCGCGAGGCGAAACAGGTCCTGTCCCTCGGTGTGGTCGGCAGTGAGCCCGAGCGAACGGATCACGGTGTCGGTGAGGTCGACGGTGGTCGCCATCGCCTCGGCGCGAACGCCGCCGAGTGCATTACCCGGAAACTTCACGATCAGCGGAGCGAGGAGCACGTCCTCGCGGAGCGGCGCACTCGGCGCAAAGGGAACATTGGGAGGATCGCCGGTTGCGACGTCGCCGAGCACCGCGACGAGCGCCTTGTCGTACAAGTGTTCGCCTTCGAGCCAGTCGAGCAAGCGGCGGAGCTCGGCGTCCTGTTTTTTGAGCGCCGCGTCTTCGAGCGCACGGAGTCGCCGCCAATCGTTGCCCGAGAGTCGCTGATCGGCCGGTCCGCGTTGCGCCCGCAAATTCGAAAGCACGATCGCGCCGGCGCGCGGCTCGAGCGGGCCGGTGTATTCGTCCGGCGGAAGCTGCGCGACTTCGTCCTTGGTCACGTCCCACGGGGGGTGACCGCCGCGCGCGTGCACGACCAGAAGGAGCTTCGCGTCGTGGTCGCTCGCGAGCGATTCCTTGAGCCACGCGAGGCCGGCCGAGATGGGTTCGGTGGCGGGCAGATCCTTCACGGGCGAAAACGAATCCGAGCGATCCCAGCCGCGATCGAACCCGAACACCGGGAACGTCATCGGGACGCCGGTAAAGAACGCGGCGCTCGCGCTTCCTTCCTTCGCGCGGTCGCCGATGAGACGTACGTCTTCATCGAGACGCGTCGTCGGCGTTTCGAGTCCGTGTGCTCGCGGCGAGAGCCCCGACAGAAGCGACGCCATGACCGCGCTCACCACGGTCGTCGGCGAACGGTACCGATCGAACGCGACGCCGTCGCGCGACAGACGCCCGAGCGCGGTGAATCCGCC
Organism: Polyangiaceae bacterium; assembly: GCA_036271175.1. Taxonomy (GTDB): domain Bacteria; phylum Myxococcota_A; class Polyangia; order Polyangiales; family Polyangiaceae; genus DASZVB01. Next base: position 4,639 of record DATBBD010000657.1, read on the forward strand.
GATCGGCCCCCACGGCGGAATCATCCGCCGGTCGAGCCCTGCCATCACCACGACGACGACGACCTGAGCCGGGGCGACGTGCTCGTGCTGATCCGGCTTTCCCGGCACGAGCATCGGCTCGCCGAACGCGACGCGTCCGCCGCCGCTCGAGTCGGCGGCGGTGAGCTCCAGAGCGACGACGCGTCCCGCGTAGGGACCGAGGTCCACGGTGACCGGCGACCACACCGCGCCGGTTCCGCCGTTCACTTTGCGCTCGGCAACGACGACGGGATGCACGCCGTCTTCGACGACGCGAATCGTGGCCACGCCGTGACCGTTTCCCCAGTATCCGGCGAGCAGCTGGAGTTTCGTGCCCGGCGCGACGCGGACGGCGCAGCGAACCGTCGACGGCGAGCGCAACACGACGGCGCGACGCGGTTCCCCGTCGAGCACGACGTCGGTGACGATGTCGCGCAACGTCGGCGGCGCGTAGCTCGCGTGCGACGCGTCCGCCGAGCCGATGCGGAGCCAGTCGAGCTCCGCGTACGGTTCATCGGCACCCTGCGCGCTTCCGACGAACCGCAAGGTCACGGTGTGCATCCCAGGCGGGAGCTCGTCGATGGACGGAGTCGAGACGACGCTCGGTTCGTCGCGCGGGAGCGTCACCGCGCCGAGCCGTCGTTCGTCGAGATACACATTGGCGAATCGCGAGGCGACGCCGAGCCCTTTCACGCTGACCACGACGTGCTCGATCGGCTCGATGGTGGAAAAGTCGTAAGCGATGCGCCTCGAATGCAGCCTCGCGAACGTCGCGCCGGCGCGCTCGTAGGTCGGCGTGTCGTCGAACGGCCCAATGCGATGATCCCGCCGCGATTCGATATCCGGCGCGCCCAAATCGAGGAACACGCCGTCGTGATCGACGTCGCATTGTGGAAGCCGGGCGATGAGCGTGTCGGCGACGGGGTCCTCGGTGTTCGCCAGCGGCGGCGCGCCGACCGCCGGTCCTACGACGCCCGCGGGATTCGCGGAGGGCGCCGGTCCACCGTTCCGATCACCCCGGGTGCAGCGACTCGCCGCGGCGAGCGCCAACAGCGCCACCGCCCATTTCACCGTGAGTTCGACACTCCGAGCCGGGTTCGGCGGCCCTTGTGAATCGCGACGGCTTGCGCGGCTTCGCTTCCGTCGTCGCCGCGAAGCTTCACCTCGTGCTGACCTTCGCGCAGCGGCAAGCGCCGCATCGGACCGCGTCCGATGAACACGCCGTCGACGTAGATCGAGCGCGGCGAATCGACGTCGACTTCGAGGAGGCCGCGGTCGGGGGGCACGGCGATGCCCTCGGGCAAGTCGAGGTCGGCGGTCGCCATCGAGCTCGTCACGGGCGTGATCGTCGGCACCGATCCCGACGCACTCGGCGGCGCTGCGGTGGTCGGCGCGGCTCCCGACGGAACGGGCGGCGGCGCCCCGGTTGGTCCCGTCGTCGGCGCGGTCGGCGGAGGAGCGGCGGTCGGTGGCGCAGTCTGAGCAGTCGTGGGAATCGCCCCTGCCGTCGCGCCGGTCGTCGCCGCTGCAGGTGGCGACGCGGGCGCCGGGTTACCCCGCAACGCATTGACGAGCGCGAAACTCGCCGCAGCCGCGACGGCCGTGAGCGCGACCATGGCCAGCGTGCTCCCGGCGCCGGACCCTTCGCTTTGTTTTGCCGACGCCGGTGCCTTGTCTTTTGTACGCGCTCGCGCCTCGGCGACCGCGGGAGTCTTGGTCGACTTCGCTTTCGTGGCGGGCGCGACGGCCGCCGTCGAACTGGACGACGATGCTTCGGGCGTTTTCTTTCGAAAGGACTGCGTCGGCTCCGACGTTGCCGACGCGAACGTCGCGCTCATCGAAATCGGTTCGATTACCGGCGCTTTCGCAACCGCAGCCGGAGCCTCCGAGCTTTCCGGCGGCGCGGGTCGCGGGCTCGGCAAGGTCGTCGCGAGGTCGGTCGGGCCGCTCGTTGTCGCGCGTACGACCGCGTCCGACGCGGGAGGCGGGCTCGTGACCGCCGCATCGGAACCCAACAGCGACATCACGACGGTGCTGAGATCGATCGCCGGATCCTCCCCGTCGCGCTTCAAGAGGCGCGATTCGGGTCGCGGCGGGTTCAATCGGCGCGCGCTGGACTCCGGCGGCTCGTCATCGGCCGTCCCTGAACCGTCGCTCGCGTCGTCGATCTTCGCCGCTTCGTCGAGCTTGGCGTCGGCGCCCGCGGCGTCGGTTTTCGCGGCGTCGCCCGTTTTTACCGCGCCGTCGATCTTCGATTCGGCCTTCGTCGCTTCGGCGGCGTTCGCCGCTTCGTTGCTCTTCGGCGCGAGCGTCGGAGCCGCCTCGACATTGGCTTCGGGCGCAGACGATGCTGCGACCATCGCGCTGGTCGATTCGCTCGTCGCGCGAGCAGGCCTGACCGAAGGCTCTTCATCGGCGCCCTTGATGCGCAAGGAAAACGGCGCCGGGAGCGAGCGCAGAGCGGTCTCGAGCGGTGACGGCTCGGGCGGCAACGAAATGGGCGGCGCCATTCCCTTCATCGCGAACGGTCGCGACGCGGCCTTCGACTCCGGCGGCGCGTCGTCCGCGGGTGGCATCACGCTGTCCATCAACAGCGACGCAAACGCCGCATCCGGATCGTCGACGACCGGCGTGCTCGGGATCGCCGGCACGACGCTCGTGGAAACGGCGCTCGGCGCCGGACTCGACGTCCCGGCGCTCGCTGAACCGCCGCTGGTTTCTTGAAAGGGATCCCTGCCGCCGCGGTCGTAGGCGGGAGCCGGTGTTGCCACGCGGAGCGACGCGACGCTTTCGCTCACTGCTGCGGCGGGAACCGACGGCGACAACTGAAGCGCGCGCGGTTCGACCCTGACCGCCGGCGCGCTCGGCGAAAAAGTCGTCGCGATGCTCGGCGGCTCCGAGCGGCGTTTCCTACCTTCGGCGAGCTCGCGGGCGAACGCGTCGTTGCCGTCGCGCCCGACGACGCGAAGCACCGCGCCGTGAAGCACCGCATCGCCGAGCACCGACTCGAGGAGCCGCGCCGGCACGCCCGCCGCGACGATGTCGTCCGGTGACGCGCCGTCGCGAAGGCGCTGGACGATTTCGCGCGCCGATTGCGGCGTGGCTCCGAGATACGGCTCGAGCGCCGAAGCGTCGAGATCGACTCGCGTGACCCGGCCGAGATCGGCGAGCGCGCGACCCGCCGCCCGCGCGCGATCGACGGGCATCGCGAGGAGCTCGCGCAAATCGCCGTTCCACTCGTTCGGCGTCTCCGACTCGTCGCGCTGCACCGCGAAGCGCCCCGCGCGCACGCCGAGCAGCGCCGCGAGCACGCGCTCGCCACGCTCCGAACGGCCCGTCGACGACGTTCGAACCGCGCCGCGCACGCGACCTTGCCGGACGTGCACCTCGTAGAGAAAACCCGCGTCGCGCACCGACACGCGAGCGTTTTCGCCCTTTTTCGTCACCAGCTCGAGAATGAGTCGCGGCGTGACGCCGTCGAGGCGCCCGCGGACTTCGCCCGCGCCGGCCATGCGCGCCTCGATGCGCGCGCGCGGCATGAGCACTTCCTTCGCGCGCTGCACGACGGTCGACGCCGTCGCTTCCTTGCGCAAATAGCCGTCGGCCTCGGCCCCGAGCTCGCGCACGCGCTGGAGCAAGTCTTCCTTCCACGACAGCAGGATGACGGGGACGTCCGAGAGCGCGATGTCGCGTTTGATTTCGCGGCAGAGCGCGAACCCGTCGAGCCCCGGCATCAGCACGTCGGAAACGACGAGATCCGGCCAGCGGTCGCGTACCAGCTCGAGCGCGCGTTCTCCGTCGTGCGCTTCGAGCACTTCGGCGCCCACGGCTCTGAGGAGACCGCTCAAGAACCACGCGATCGCCGGATCGTCGTCGGCGACGACGATCACCCGCCCTTCGAGACTGACGCCCGCGAAGCTCCGCTGTTCGCTGCTCGTCGCGCCGCGATGTCGCTCTTCGCCCATCCACGGCACGAGCGGCACCGCCCCTTCGGGCCCGCTCGAGTCGAACCGGACCGCGCCGCCCGAGCGCATCGTGACGAGCTCGCGAATGCGCGCGACCGAAGCCCACACCGCGGCGAGGACGTCGGTGCCTTCCCCGAACGACACCGTGAAGCCGCGGCTCTGAGCGCGCACCGCGTCGACCAAGCCTCGTTGAAACTCCTGAGCGAGCCGCTCGCCGAGCGACTCGACCGTGACGTCCCCGATGGGTTCGCCGCGTGTCGGTGCGACCGCGCGTTCGCGGGCGACCTCGAGGACCGAACGCTTCAACGTGTCGGGGCTCACCGGTTTCGGCAGGACGCGCGCAACGCCGAGCGCGACGAGGCTCGCCGCCGCTTCCGGCCGATCGAAGGTGCCGATCGCGATGATGCGGATCGGATCGAGCAGCGGGTCGTAGACCAGCGTCTCCATCAGCTCGCGAGAGCCCTGCCGATCGGCGTCGATCACCGCGACGTCGGGCGCCATGACGCGCACCAGTTCTTCGGCGCGCTCGGGATCCTCGGTGCGCTCGAATTCGAGGGCCGGCGTACCGAGGGCGGGACCCGGCGCGCTTAGCGACTCGACGAGCGGCGCGGCCCCGAAGACGAGCACGCTCGTCGGAAAGGCGCCGCGTCGATCCACCGCGGTCGGCGCGATCGAACCCGGGCGTCGCGAGACCGGCACATCCGTGCCCATGACCAGCGACGGCACCAAGTCGATGGTCCGTCCCACCAGCGACAGGTCGTTGGCGTCGATGCCTCCGACGGTGACACGGGCGAGCACGGTTTCCGCTTCACGGAAGGCGTCGAAGACGCGGTCGAACCCGAGCACGCCGGCGGCCGCACCAAAGGCGTGGA
>DATBBD010000658.1:0-9832 GCA_036271175.1 Polyangiaceae bacterium
CTCCTCAGGTGGATGCTCCTGCCGACGTGCCGTTTTCGGAGCCGAAAATGTCGGGGACGCGCGCGGCGCTCTCCCGCATGTCGCCCGTCGATAGCGTGCTGCTCGAGTATCTGAACAAGCCCACGGTGCCGGAGTTTCCGGCGGTGAAGCCGGCGGTTCAGCCGATGCCGACGCTGCCGTCGCCGCCCGACGAGACCGACTACGAAGACGACCGCCCGACGGGGCGCTGCGACGCGCCGCCCTCGAATCCGCTCGATCACGTGCGCGACCGTGGCGTACTCGTGCGTCTCGACGGCGAAGCGAGCGGCAACGTCGTGTCGTTGCCGCGGCACGCGATCATCGTGGGCAGGAGCGCGCGCGCGGAGATTCACGTCGCCGATCCGAGCGTGAGCCGCGAGCACGCGCGCATCGTGTACGAGTACGGTTCGTACCACGTCGAAGACATGAGCTCGCGAAACGGCACCCTCCTCGCGGGACGAGTGGTCACCCGCGCCGAGCTCCGCGACGGCGATCTCCTCCAATTCGGACACCGCATCGCGTTCCGTTTCGGGCTGATGGATCAGGCGCAAGAGCGCGTGATGCAGCGGCTCTACGACTCGAGCATGCGCGACCCGCTCACCGGCGCCGACAATCGCCGTCACCTCGACACCCGGCTCGCGAGCGAAATCGCGTTCGCCGAACGTCACATGAGGCCGCTCTCGGTGATCCTGGTCGACATCGATTTTTTCAAGAACGTCAACGATCGCTACGGGCACCCGGTCGGCGACGAGGTCTTGCGCGAAGTGGCGGCCGCGATCCGCGGCGCGCTCCGCACCGAGGACGCCTTCGCTCGCTATGGCGGCGAGGAGTTCGCGATCGTGCTCCGCGACACGTCGTTGCTCGAATCCGGCGTCGTCGCCGAGCGGGTACGCGAGCGCATCGCGCGCACGCCGATGGAAGTCGACGGCCACTCGCTCAACGTCACGGTGAGCGCGGGCTGCGCCTCGCTCGAATGTTGCCTGGGCACGACGGTCGAGGAGCTCGTCGGCCTCGCCGAGCGCCGCCTCTACCGCGCCAAGCGCTCGGGTCGAAACCGCGTCGTCTGTCGCGAAGAGACGTAGGGCCTCGCCCTTTATTTTTTGGCGGGGCGGCCCAGTCTCGGCGCGCTCGGCGCGCTCGGCGCGCGCGTCGCTTCGGCGCCCCCCGACGACGTGGTCGCCGCCGGGGGTTTCGCCGTTACGCGCGACCTCTTACTGGCAGGCGCCCGTGGTCATGCCCGACATGAGCGGGTTCAAGCACGGTGCGCAGAGCTCGCCCTGGCCGCAGGTGCTCTGGACGAGCGCGGCGAGCGCGGTCGCACCTTGCGTGTCGCCCACGATGTACTTCGGAACGCACGCGCCGTCGTTGTACTGCGCGCCGAAGCTCGAGAGCGTCGTCGAAGCAGTCTGGCACTTGACGAAGCAGCTGTTCAGATTGTCTGCCTTCAGCTTCGGCACGCACAGATCGCCCTTCGCCGCACAGTCGTCCTGCTGGAGCAGCGCGGCGGCCGCGTTACCCGAGCGCTGCACCGACTCCGCGGGGACGCAGATGCCTAGAGGCGCCCCACCGTCCGACGCGCCGCAGCCCTTGAAAGTCGCGGGAGCCGCCTGTTTCGGCTTGTCTCCGGGCTTCTGCGAGCACGCTCCGGTCTCGGTGCCGTCGATCGGGTTGTAGCAAGGCGCACACACCTGCGGTCCACCTCCGGCGTCGGCCGCCGCGCAGCTGCCTTGCGAGAGCAGTGACGCTTGCGGATTACCCTGGATGAAGCACGAGGGCAGACAGCGGCCTTCGAGCATGATGCCACCGCCGAAGTCGGCCTGGCAGGTGTCGAAGATGCCGGCAGTCCCGGCATCCGAGAGCGACGCGGGCGTCGGCGCGCACTTCAGGTCGTCCGCGCCGCTCGATGCTTTGCAAGAGTCGTGGGCGTACGACGACGCGGCCGGGCCCGTCAGCGAGCTCGCCAAGCCGCAAGTGCCGAGACCGCCGCAGCAGGCGGCGCCGACGGCGGCGCTGCCGCCCGGATCGTGCGGCGGTTGCGAGTAGCAAGGGTACAGCATGGCCGCGTCGGGCAGTGCTGTCGTGCCGCCGCTGCCGGTCGAGCCACCGGTCGTCGTCGAACCACCGGTGCTCGACGCCGAACCGCCGGTGCTCGTCGCGCCGCCGGTGGTTGCACCGTTACCTGCGTCGGTCGACGACGATTTATTGTCGCTCGAGCACGCGAACATCGCGATCGAGACGACCGCGGAACCGACCAACGAAATACCCAAAGAGACCATTTTACGGGACATCAAAACCTCCAAAACGAACACACAATTCAACCGCAAGACTTGGGGGCGACGCCCCGTTGAACCGAACTACCGACCGGCGAGTGGATCGTTCGAGCAGCTGCCTCTGCCGCTCATTTCCGCGATCGACCCGTCGCGGCGCGACCGCCCTCAGCGGCACCCGCCGGCGTCGGTGTGACCGGCGAGGGCGACGGCGCGACCGTCGCTTTGCCGATCAGTTTCGCGAAACTCTCCGCCGAGGCGCGCGTCGCGGCCCGCGTGTCCGCTTCCGCTTTGTCTGCGTCGCCGTCAGCAATCGCCCGCGCGAGCACCATGCGCGAGCCGCTCCGCCGGATCTCCTCGACGGTCCAATGGCGCGACATGTCGGGGATGGCGAACACTCCCTTGAGAAGCGTGTTGAACGACAGCCGATACGCGATGTTGTCGGCGCCATCCATCACGGTTTCCCAGAACCGGACCTCGAGCGCGAAGAGCGCCTGCTCGTCGTTCATCTTGGCGTCCATCTCCGCCGCGATCCGAACGAGCTCGTCCCTCACCTCGCGACTCGCGCGCAGCGCGCAGAGGCGCACGATGTCGGCGGCGTTCGCCGAACGCATTTCGAGGACGGAGAGCCAGAGCGGCGCGACGTCGGCACCTTCGCGCGCGTGCTCGGCCATGAACGCAAGCACGTCGAGCCCCGCCGTCCGCTGATAGTCGAGCACCTTCGTGCCGCCACCTTGCGAGACCTTGACGATGCCGAGCTGTTCGAGCCGCTTCAGCGCTTCTCGAACGACGTGTCGGTTGACCTTGAAAACGGTCGACAGCGTTCGCTCTGCAGGCAAGCTCGCGCCCGGCGCGTAGCGGCCCGTCACGATCTCGGCGCCGATCTGCTCGAAGACCTGGTCCGCCAGCGATCGGCTGTGAATGGCGCGTAGGGCCATGGGCAAGCTCTCTACCGCGAAACTGGTTGGACCGGAACTGATTCTGGCCAGGGAACCTCGCGCAATTGGACCCGGCACGAGGGATTCGCATCCCCCGAAGAAGCGGGAATCGCGCGAGCATGAATCGAGCGCTAACGGCCGAAATGACTCGCATTTAAAGCAACTCGCCGATCCGGCCGATCTATGGTCAATTGGTTGGACCAAGGCGCCCTGAGAACAGGCGACGAAATTGAGCGAGGGTCCATCGATGTTCCGCACGACGAACGCCACCGAGCTTCACGATCTGTTCGCCGCCCAGAAGCGCGCGTCCCGAGATTGCCCCTACCCCACGCTCGCTGAACGCCTCGACGCGCTCCGGGCGTTGCGCGAGACGGTCCGCTTCGTTCGCGCCGAGCTCGCGGGCGCGCTCGCCGCGGATTTCGGCCATCACGATCCGAGCATCGGGCTCTTGTGGGAGCTCGGCGGCGTCATCGCGCGCATCGGCGACGCGGCGGCTCATCTCGAAGAATGGATGCGAGCCTCTCCGAGAGCGGTCGACCCGTCGCTCGGCGACTCGACCGCCGAGGTCCGCTATCAGCCGAAGGGCGTCGTCGGGAACATGGTGCCGTGGAATTTCCCGGTCGACATTTCGCTGGGGCCGCTCGTCGACATTCTCGCCGCGGGCAATCGCGCCATCGTGAAACCGTCGGAGCTCGCGCCGAACTGTGCCGAGCTCGTCCGGCGCGCCGTCGAACACCATTTCGACCCGGCGCTGGTGGCGGTCGTCACCGGCGACGTCGATCTCGCCGAGCGGTTCGCGAGCTTGCCGTGGGATCACTTGCTCTACACGGGAAGCCCGGCGATCGCCAAACGCGTGCTCGCGAGCGCCGCCGAACACCTCACGCCGGTCACTCTGGAGCTCGGCGGCAAATGCCCGGTCATCGTGCTCTCCGATCGCGTGAACGAAGACACCTTCGCCGAAATCCTGTCGGTGAAGACGGTCAAGGGCGGGCAGATGTGCATCGCGCCGGACTACATGCTCGTCCCCGAAGCGGACCTCGAGCGCGCCGTCTCGCTCCTGTCATCGCTCGGAGAGACGATGCTCGCGCCCGGCGCGGGAGGCTCACCGGTGACCGGCATGATTCACGACCGTCACTACGATCGTCTGGTTCGTATCGTGAGCGAGGCCAGAATGAGGGGCGCACGAGTCGTCGAACTCGGCAAAGACACGGCCGATCGCGCCCGCCGTCATTTGCCGATGACCCTCATCGTCGACCCCGACGACGACCTGCTCGTGATGAAGGAAGAAATTTTCGGGCCCGTTCTTCCCATCAAGCCGTATCGCTCGCTCGAGCAAGCCGTCCGCTACGTCAATGACCGCGATCGGCCGCTCGCGCTCTACGTGTTCACCGACGACGCGGCCGCCGCGACGCGCGTCCTCGCCGAAACGGCATCGGGCGGCGCGTCCGTCAACGCCATCGCGACACAGGCGGCCGTGCCGTCACTGCCGTTCGGCGGCATCGGACGGAGCGGCATGGGGTGCCATCACGGCCGCGAAGGCTTTCTGACGTTCTCGCATGCGCGCGCCGTGTTCCGTCGCGGCACCGAGAACGCCTGGGCGCTCATGCGTCCGCCTTACGGCGACGCGCTCGCCGCAGTCGCCGCGTTCGTCGTGGACGGGCAATAGCGCAAGCGCGCGGGCGCTCACCTCGACGGAAAAATCCGTCGCGCGCCTCCGGCTGCTCGACGAACCCGCGACGCTCACGGACCCAGGGCGCCCCTCAATAAAATCGAGCCGCGCGCGAAAATCAGTCCCCGGCGCCGGCGTCAGTGGAGCAGGCCGAAGGGCAGCCCGCCTTGTCGGCGCAGTCGCTGATCGCGAGTGCGCGGGTGGTAAGCAGATCGCCGGCCTTGGTGACGACCGGTCCGCAAGGCGTCAGACAGTCGAGCCCGCGACAATTGTGGACCTCGGCGCACTGCCTCACCGCGTCGCAGTCGGCGTCGGCATGACACGCGGCGAACTCGCACGCGCAGTGATCGCACGCGCAAGCGCCGAGCGCGGCGCAGACGTTTTCCTGCGCGGCCTCGGCGTGGCACGAAGCGATCGCGGTAGCGTCGGTTTCCGAGCACACGCCGGCCTCGACGGACGGCCTGGCGGCGACGGGCTCGGTGCCGAATGCGCTCGCGGCTCCGTGCACCATGCGACCCACGACCCCCTGGAAGATCGAGTTCGCGTGAGCCGACGCGTCCCAGGAACAGGCGCTCGCGTCGCCGCTCGTGCACATGTCCTTTACGAACGACGCCCAGAGGTCGCCGTCGGCACCGTACCTGACCTCGATGATCTCGTTCAGGTCGGAACCGGTGAAGAGCCCGAGATAACCGGTCTCGAAGCCCCTGCGATAGAGCGGATCGGCGGGGTCATCGACGGTCACCGACGTGAAGAGCGGCGCCGCCGCGAACGCGTTCGTCGTTTCGGCGACGTAGCCGTCGAACGTCACGCCGCCGTCGGTGCTCCCGTAATAAGCGACGGCGACCACGCCCGCCTTCTTCGCCGCGACCGAGCCGTAGCGCACCGTGTTCACCGCAGGCGCCGCGACGACGACCGATGGCGACCACGTCGTTGCCTGATCCTTCGAGGTCGACAGGCGGAGCGCGCCGCTGGCGTCCACCCACACGACGTAGACGTTGCCGTCCGGGTCGAGCGTGAGCAGATCCGTCGGCAAGACGTTGGGGTTCGCCACGATCCCGACGATGTTGGTCGTATCGAACGGCGGCAGATCGCCGCCGGTGACGAGCTTCGTGGTGAAGGTGGACCCTTCGTCCTTGCTCACCTCGACGACCAGCTTTCCACACTGATTTCCGACCTGGTAGACCGTGCCGTCCTTCGCGACTGCGCCGGCGCCGTAGATAATCCACTCGTTCGGGTCGCAGCCGGCGATATCCGAAGGCTTGAGCGTGAAGGTGCCGGCTTGCACCCAGGTCGCGCCGCCGTCGAGCGACCGACTCACGATCTGATGATCGGGGGTCAGGCTGTAGAGCGGCGTCGAGATGGGCGACGGCGACGAGAAATAGACGATGTTCGGATACCCCGTCGTCTTGCTGGTCACCGGCGGACCCGCGAAGATCTTCGCCCAGTCGAGCGTGCCGATGCCGGCATTCACGTAAGACCACGTCTGGCCCTCGTCGTCGGAGTACGTGAGGTTGAAACCGCCCGTCATCTTGCCACCGCCGCCCCCGCTCAGCGAGAGCCCCGACGTCGCGAAGAAGAGCCGATTCGTCGTCGGGTCGAGGTAGAGATACGGCTGCGTGCGGCCGTGGACGGGGCTACCTCCGACCATGGGGATGGACAGATCCCAGGTTTGACCGACGTCGCGCGAACGGACCACGCCGTTGCCGTTGGCGGTGAATGCCGGCGCCGTGAACACCGCGCCGTCGGACGCGACGGCGAGCGAGCTCTCGGCCGACCCGTACCCGGTCAAACTGATGCACGGCACGGGCGCCGCGCTGGCGGGCGCCGGTGCGGACGCGCTCTTGGTTGCGCCGCCGGTGTACGCGAACCCAGCGCGATCGACCGCGCAGTGCTCGGCCGCGAGCTCCGCGGGCGTCGGAACCGGCGTCGATGCGCCGCCCTCGGGAGACGGGTGAACGCTCGACGGTGCGGTCGAGCTACTGCACGCGATCGAGAATGCCGAAGCGACGAGGGCGAGGGAGGCCCCCTGCGTCCATGACGACGTCGCTTTCAGCAAACGCATGAAACCGACGAATTTCGTTGAATGCATGAGCACGATTTCCTCGAACGACGATGAGCGAACGGCTCGGCGATCAGCGGCAGAACGGGTCCGCGAGGGACGCTTCGATCGACCGCAAGACTGCTAAATGATTGGTTTTTTTCCAAAAGATCGCGCCCAACCGGTTGATGGTCAGATGGTTGGACCAACCTAGGCGAAAGGAGATCCGCGATCCATCTCCAAAGCGACCCGAGCGACGCTTTTTGGCGTTCATATGGCGCACAGAGTCAAGAAACGAGCGCTGAACCCGCGACGCCGAGAGTAGCCGCGAGCGCGACGCCATCCATTTCGCGAACGGCCTCACCATCGTCGAGGGCGGCGCGCGTGACGGAGACCGCGCCGTCGCCAGTGCGAACGACAACGGCGCGCGCGTCGATCGACGCTTCGCCCGGCGCGAGCACCGCGGGAAACGCCGTCGCGGCCTCGGCGCCCGTGACGAAGAACTCGACGTCGCGGATCTCGAGAGCGAGCCCCGGTACCGGCGACAGCGCGCGAACGCGCCGGAGCACGCGCTCGGTCGACCAGGTCCAATCGACGCGAAGCAACTCGCCGGTCGGCTCTGGAGCGCGCGTCGCTCGACGCTCGTCCTGGGGCGCGGCGCGAAGAGCTTCACCGGCGGCGATGCGCGCGACTGCATCGACGAACAGACGAAGACTCGGTCGGTCGAGCGCGCGAGCGAGCTGCCACGCGTCGCGATCGCCGACGGCCAACGTCTCGGAGAGCAGCACATCGCCTTCGTCGTACGCTTCGACGAGGCGATGCACGCTGACGCCCGTCGTTTCGTCGCCGGAATCGATCGCCCAGAAAAAAGGATCCGGCCCCCGATGTCGCGGCAAGAGCGACGGGTGCGCGCCGATCCCGCCGAGCGGCGCTCGCTCGAGCCATTTTCCGAGGATGCGTCGCGGCCAGTACCAGCTCGCGATCAGATCGGGCCGAGTGCGCTCGAAGGCGTCGCCGATCGCGGCGTTCGACGTCGCTTCGTCCGCGCCCTTCGCGTCGATCACCGGATGTTTCAGGCGCGACGCGATCCGGCGGCGACCGGGCGCCTGAGTCGGCGATAGGATCGTCAGCGATGGTTCGAACCCGCGCGACGCGAGCGCGAGCGCGCCGAGCGGCAAGCCGAAGTACGCGACGCGGATCACGCGCTCGCGGGAAAATCCGGCAACGGCAGCCGGCACTCGGCCATCGTCGGCCGGATGCTATCGACGAAAGCGGCCGCGGTTTTCTTCAGGCGAGCGCTTTCGGTTCGATCGAGAATGCCGGCGGCGACGTCGAACCAGCGAACGACGTGGCGCGCCGCCATCTCGCTCGACGACGGATCGTTTCGACAGAGATCACGGAGCGCCGTCTCCGCCGCTTTCTGATGCTCGTGCTCGTGCTCCAGAATTTCGTCGACCAAAATATCGAGCCGCGCGTCGCCGAACGCCTTGTAGTCGAACAGTTGCAACGCCGCGGCACGGTCGACCAGATAACCGGCGACCGCGGACTCGAGCCACGACTTCGGGAGCTCGACGCGGTCGGCGCGCGTGCCGACTACGTCGTAGAGCGATTTGCCGGAAATCTTGTCGTAGAGGACGGAGACGACCTCGAAGTGTCCGAGCTCCTCGCGCGCGTGATCGGCGAGCATGTGCTTGTCGTCGAGCGTCGGCGCGAGCGCCACCCCCGACGCGAACAGGTGCGCCGTCACGAGCTCTCGAAAGCCCTGGCTTTCGAGGATGCGGAGAAGTTCGGAGTCGGCGAGTGCCATGAAGGACAGCTCTGGCTCTGCCACGTCGGGGCGGTACGGGGCAAGTCCCCACCGGACCCTGCGGACAAAGGCCTCAGGCGCCGAGCTTCTTCCCGAGGCGGCCGACGACCTCGGCGACGTTCGGGCGCACGTCGAAGAACCCGTCGAGCGGATCGCCGCGCTCGTCCACGCGCTCGCGGACGGTGAACATGGTGAACTTTCGCGGGTCGAGGGCCCGGTGCACTTCGTCCCAGAGCAACGGCATGCTCACCGTCGCGCCCGCGGCCGCGCGCACGGAGTACGGCGCCACGATCGTGCGCGAGCGACCGGTCTGGCCCGCGTCGATGAACACGCGATCTCCTCGGCCGGCGATGCGGCGCTCCATGGTCGACATGTCCGGGTGCTTCGATTGGACGAGCCGGCAAACCAGCTCGACGAGAGTCTTCGAGGTGTCGAACGCCACGCCGGGCCCGAGCGGCACGAGGACGTGCAGACCCGACTGCCCCGACGTCTTCGGAAACCCGACGAGCCCGATCTCGTCGAGGAGCTCGCGCAAAGTGAACGCGAGAACGACGGCGTCCGAAAACGGGCGCGCGCCGATATCGAAGTCAACCACGAAGTAGTCCGACTCCTCCATGCTCGAGCTTCGGTAAGGCAGCACGTGAACCGGGATGCAACCGAGGTTCGCGATGTGAATGACGCCGTCCACGTCGTCGACGACGAAGGTGTTCTTTCCGGGTCCCGTGCCGTCGGAGTCCGGATGCCGGAGCGTCTGGATCCACGACGGCGTGCCGACCGGGACGTTCCACTGGAAGAAGTTTTTCCCGAGGATGCCATCCGGGTAGCGCACGAGCACGAGCGGGCGCTCGTGGATGAACGGCAAGAGCACGTCCGAGATCGCGGCGTAATAGTCGATGAGGTCGCCCTTCGTGTACCCCTCGTCGGGCCAGAACACCTTGTCGCGATTGGTGACGACCGCGCGCGTCTTCAGCGGCGCGGATGGTCTCTCCGGCGCGCGCGGCGCCTCGACGGGCGCGGCGTCGATCGGCGCTTCGTCGCGCGGACCGCGCGGCGTCGCCGTGCACGACGCGGGCGCGATGTCGGGGCGGAGACCGC
>DATBBD010000659.1:0-5839 GCA_036271175.1 Polyangiaceae bacterium
GCGAGCTTCTCGACCGCGCCGCGGTCGATCTTCGAATAATCCTCGATGCGGACCGTCGCGAGCGCCCCCAGGTACTCGCGGCCGACCCGTTCGAGCAGGGCGCGATCGCCTCCGGGAGCGACGAACCCCATCTCCTCGAGACCTTGCAAGACCTCGTCCGGGTTTTTCGTCACGCCGCCGATCACGATGCGTCGCATGCCGCTCGCGAGCGCCGGCGTCACTTCTTCCACCGCGCCGAAGTCGAGAATGACGAGCGTCGGTCCGCGGCGCACCAGGAAATTTCCGGGATGCGGGTCGGCGTGGAACACCCGGTGTTCGAGGAGCATCGCGTAGTAACACTCGACCAAGAGCCGCGCGACGGCGGCTCGATCGATCCCTTCGCGATCGATCTCGTCGAAGTCGGTGATCTTCGTCCCTTCTTCGAACGTCATCGTGAGGACGCCGCCGGCGGTGAGCTCGTCGACGACCTCGGGGATCACGACGTCGTCGTGGTCGGCGAACACGGCGCGCAGCCGCTCGATGTTCCGGCGTTCGTGCGCGTAGTCCGTCTCGCGCGCGAGCATCGACGACAATTGGTCGAGTACCCGTTCGAACCGGGCGATCGGCAGAAAGAGCCGGATCAGCGGGAGCACCGTCCGAAGCACGCCGACGTCGCTCCGGATCAGCGCCTCGATGCCGGGATAGAGAACTTTGACGGCCAGCGGGTGCCCGTCGAGACTCGTCGCCCGGTGGACCTGCGCGAGCGACGCGGCGGCCACCGGTTCGCGCTCGAACGAGGCGAACTTCGAGAGCGCATTTTTTCCGAGCGCCTCTTGGAGACGCCCCTCTATCTCCGGAAACGGCCGCGGCGGAACGTCGTCTTGGAGTCGCGCGAGCGTCACGCCGTACGCGGCCGGCAAGAACCCGCCGAGCACGCTGAGCACCTGGCCGAGTTTGATGAGCGGCCCGCGCAGTCGCGAAATCCCTTCGACGAGGCGCTCGGCGTTCTTTTCGTGGACGCGTTCGAGTCGCTTCGCCGCGCGCCCTCGCCCGAGAAAGGGCGCCACGAGGAAATGGACGCCGTAAGACAGGAGGATTGTCAGAACGAGCGCCAGCGCACGGAGCGGCCGGAGCATGGGCGACCGAGCCTAGCGCCGATCTCGCGATAGAACTATACGCACTCGAGCACATGGCGGAGAGCGACCCGTCCGACGACGACGCCAAGAACGCGGCGCATCAAAATATCGCCGAAACGCTGGCGAAGATCGTGCCCCACAACGTCGCACTCGGTATCCGATTCGTCGGCACCGAACGCGGGAGCGTCACGCTCGGGCTGCCCTACGACGAAAAGCTCATCGGCAACCCGATGACGCGCGTGCTTCACGGCGGCGCCATCACCGCGCTCATGGACGCGACGTGCGGCATCGCGGTCTTCTTGAAGCTCCGCGCGGCCGTTCCGGTGGCGACCCTCGACCTCCGCATCGACTACGTAAAGCCCGCGACGCCCGGCGTCGAAATTCACGCGCGCGCGGAGTGCTTCAAGATCACGCGGAGCGTCGCGTTCGTCCGCTCCGAGGCGTTTCATCCTGAGCGCGAAAATGACCTCGTCGCGCTAGCGACCGGCACGTTCATCATTTCGCAAGACCGCCACGACGGCCGCGGTAGAGCCCCGAGCTAAGGCAAGAGCGCTCCTCTCCCGCTGCCCTCTCCCCCTAGCCTTTGCTTTAGCCCTTAGCTGTCACTCGGTCGCTCGCGCGGACGCGGTTCGATCTCGACGAGCGACGGATCGAACCCCGCGCGCTCCATCGCGCGCCGCACGGGGCCGAGGCGAACCTTGGCGGGGTTGTCCCGAAGGAGCTCGATCTTGACGTACGGCATGCCGCGTTCGAGGAGCGCCGCGGGCTGCACGATGGTCGGATTTTCGAGGTGGGGTCGCCGAAAACGGACCAGCGGCGATCGTCCGGGCAACCCCGCCATCGACACCCAGGGTTCCCCCAAAAAACCAGCTTCGGAAAAGGTACGCGTCAGGCCGACTTCGTAGGTTTCGATGATGCGGCGCTTGTCGCGAAGCGCTGCGACTCCGTTCCAGAAGTTCGCGAACGCGGCCGATCGCAAGAGGCGCGCGCGAAACACGAGGAAGTAGCTCTGCAGGTGCAAGGTGACTTCGGGGTTTTCGGTCATTCCCCAGAAGTCCGCGTGCACCGGAGCGCGCGCGAATACTTCGTCGAGAGGCCAGAGCGGCCCGAAGACGCTGGAATTCGTGAGCACGATTTCGTCCCACTCGGTGACGTCGATGCGCGCGAGCGCTTCCTTCCACATGCCGAAGTCGTACCCGACGTTCTCGCGCGTCCACGCTCGCTCGCAGACCTTGCGCGCTTTGCCGAGCTCGTCGGCGGAAAGCGTCGCGCTCGAAATGAACCAGACTTCGTTCGACACGGCGCGAAGCGCGCTCAGATGAAAGAGCACGTAGCGCTTCACTTCGCCGGCGCCGTCGTAGTGAGCGAACAAGGTGAGGCGTTTCATCGTGCGTTCGCGGTCGATCGGCGGTTCGGATCGCGTCACGCGCCCGAGCGCGCGCCCGCGTCTAGCGGCGTCACCGCCCCCGGACTATACGCGGCAGGTCGCATGAATTCACTCGCCGACATCGTCCGCCACGCCAAGGAACGGGCCGACTTCACGCCGATCGTCGACGCCATCCCGTACCTCGGCTTTCTCGGCGTGAGCGTCGATCTTTCCGGGGGCGAGCTGATCGGAAAAATGAGGTACGCCGAGTCGAACATCGGCAACGCCACCCTTCCGGCGCTGCACGGCGGCACCATCGGCGCGCTCCTCGAGTCGACGGCGATTTTGCAAATCTTATGGGAGACGGAGGCCGCGATCGTCCCGAAGATCGTGACCATCACGATCGATTATTTGCGTTCCGGCAAGCCCGTGGACACGTTCGCGAGAGGTGTCATCACGAAGCAAGGTCGCCGCATCGTGAACGTCGGCGTCGAGGCGTGGCAAGACGACCGCAGTCGTCCGATCGCGCGCGCCAACACGCATTTCCTGGTCGAGCCGGCATGAGCGTCTTTTTGAACCGCGACTCGGCGCAGGATCCGGATCGGCAAGTGGGCCGTGATGCGTCGGCGGGCTTTCAGGATGGTTTTCCGACGGGTCCCGACCGCACTGTGGTCTTTTCGAGGATCGCGTAGGCCGTGGAGGCCATGACGTAGGCGTCGCTGCGATTCCCGATGATCTCATCGAGCGGCGTCAGCAACATTCCGAACGTCGACCAAGCCCTTCGAAAGGCGACGTTGAAGGGATAGGGCAGATAGGTTTTCAGAAACACGCTCGTAAGGTCGGGCGTGAAGGCCACCGTATTCGCGACGGTCGACGTCGTTCTCCACGAGCGCGCTTGACGTGAGCCCGCGTCACTCTCCAAATGGGTCTCATGGGCGATCTTTGGTTGGTCCGTCACGCGGAAACCGAGTGGAGTATTTCCGGACAACACACCGGTCGTACCGATTTGCCGCTCACGCCGGCCGGTGAAGTGCACGCGAAGAACCTATCGCCGCTTTTGTCAGGGCACACGTTCGCCCGCGTGTTCACGAGCCCGCTCAAGCGCGCGTTCGACACCTGTCGCCTGTGCGGCCTCGGCGACCATGCCGAACCGGATCCGAATCTCCTCGAATGGGATTACGGCGCGTACGAGGGGCGGACGACTCCCGACATCCGTCGCAGCATGCCGAACTGGACGATCTGGGAGGGCCCCGCCCAGGGCGGCGAAACCGCGGACGACGTGGGCCGTCGCGCCGACGCGTTCATCGCGCGTGCCCAGGCGGTTCCCGGCGACGTCGTCGCGTTCGCGCACGGGCACATTCTGCGAATTCTGACCGCGCGATACCTCGGGTTCGACGCCAAAGGCGGGCGTTTCTTCCTCTTGGACGCCGCGTCGGTCAGCGTCCTCAGCCACGAGCACGAGACGCGGGTCGTCCGCCGCTGGAACGAGCGCCCGCAAGATCTCGGCGAACGCCGGCCCTGAGCGCCGTCGAGAAGCGCGTCTCGTCGGCCGCGCGCGAAAAGCCGAACCGCGCCGCTTGAGGGCCGTTCGGGCGCGGTGATACACGAAGGATCCGATGCCCGAGTTCATTTTCACGATGACGGATGTCACCAAGGTGCATCCGCCCGAAAAGCGCGTTCTCGAAAATATCCACCTCGCGTTCTTCCCCGGCGCGAAGATCGGCGTGCTCGGAGCGAACGGCTCCGGCAAGAGTTCGCTCCTTCGGATCATGGCCGGCGTCGACAAGGACTTCATCGGCGACGCGAAGCCTCACCCCGGCACGCGCATGGGTTACTTCGCGCAAGAACCGGATCTCGGCGGATTCAAGACGGTGAAGGATGCCGTGGACGACGCCGTCGCCGACACGCGGGCCCTCCTCACCGAGTTCGAAGAGATAAGCACGAAGCTCGGCGAGCCGCTCGACGACGACGCGATGACGAAGCTCCTCGAACGGCAGGGCGCGCTGCAAGACAAGATCGACGCGGTCGACGCCTGGAGCCTCGACAACACCGTCGACGTCGCGATGGACGCGCTCCGGTGCCCGCCGGCGGAAGCCGAAATCGCGAATCTCTCCGGTGGTGAAGCGCGCCGCGTCGCGCTCTGCCGCATTCTTCTTCAGCGCCCGGACATGCTGCTTCTCGACGAACCGACCAACCACCTGGACGCAGAGAGCGTCGCGTGGCTCGAGCGGTTTTTGCACGAGTACCCGGGCACGGTCGTGGCCGTCACTCACGATCGCTACTTCCTCGACAACGTCGCGGAGTGGATCCTCGAGCTCGATCGCGGACGCGGCTATCCGTTCAAGGGCAATTACTCGGCGTGGCTCGAGCAAAAGCAAACGCGCCTCGCCGACGAGGAAAAACAAGAGAGCGCCCGGCAGCGGAAGCTCCGGCAAGAGCTCGAATGGGTGCGCGCGTCGCCCCGCGCGCGTCAGGCGAAGAGCAAGGCGCGCCTCGCGGCTTACGAGACGCTCGCGTCCGAAGCGGCGAAAGGCCCGGCCGACGCCGGCGAAATCAGCGTGCCGCCCGGGCCGCGGCTCGGCGACGACGTGCTCGAGGTGAAACAGCTCAAGAAGGCTTTTGCCGACAAGCTGCTCTTCGACGATCTGAATTTTCGTTTGCCCCGCGCCGGCATCGTCGGCGTCATCGGTCCGAACGGCGCCGGCAAATCGACGCTGTTTCGCATGATCGTGGGCGAACAGAAACCCGACAGCGGCGAGCTCAAGGTCGGCGAAACCGTCAAGGTCGCCTACGTCGATCAAAGCCGCGCCGCGCTCGATCCGAACAAGAACGCCTACGAGGAAATCTCCGGCGGAGAGGACAAGATGGTCCTCGGCAAACGCGAAATCTCCGCGCGCGCTTACGTCGGATGGTTCGGCTTCAAGGGCAGCGATCAGCAGAAGAAGGTTGGCTCGCTGTCGGGCGGCGAGCGAAATCGCGTCCATCTCGCGAAGCTCCTGAAGCAAGGCGGCAACCTGCTCCTTCTCGACGAACCGACGAACGACCTCGACGTCGACACGCTCCGCTCGCTCGAGAGCGCGCTCACGTCGTTTCCCGGTTGCGTGGTCGTCATCAGCCACGATCGTTGGTTCCTCGATCGCATCGCGACGCACATGCTCGCCTTCGAAGGCGACAGCCAGGTCGTCTGGTTCGAAGGCAACTACGCCGCTTACGAAGAAGATCGTCGCCGCCGCGTCGGTGACGACGCCGATCGCCCCCACCGCATCAAATACCGACGCCTCAAGTAAACCTAGAAGGCGTCTCACGCGCGCGCGTTACGTCGCGCTCGACGCGACGGCTTCGAGCGGCGTCGTCGGCG
>DATBBD010000660.1:0-3128 GCA_036271175.1 Polyangiaceae bacterium
TGCTCGAACCGAGGTACGGAATCAACGACAAGGTCAAAAACCCGTGCGCGATGGTGACCTTGTACGGCGACACCTTCGCGGCCATCTCCGGGTCGACGTGGATGAACTGGCGATCGAGGGTCGCGTCCGCAAACAGGTTGATCTGCGTCTGATCGATCGTGTGCCAGTCGCTCGTGCCCTCCTCCTTGCCTTCGAACTTCTTCAGGACGGCGAGCGCGTTCTCCGCATTGCTGGACATGGATGATTCCTCCGAAAAAAGGGGTCCGGGAGGCATACCCGAGCGCAGACGCCCGGTAAATCCGAGAGACGCGGGTCAGCGCGTTTCGAAGCCGAGCTCGTTCAGATAGATCTTCTCGAGGCGGGAACGGCTGCGCGAAAAGCGGCTGCGCGCGTAGAGTCCGAGCCCGAGCGCCATCGCCTGTACGCGCTTCGCGGGGCCCGGGCGCGTCGACGGCAAGAAGCCCACTCGCCGTCCTTGTTCCTCGGCGTGACGGCGAACGTGCTCCACGAAGCCGTCCAAGTGCGACAAGACCGGGTGCCCCGCGGCTTGCTTTCTGAGGACCTTCACGAGCAGAGGCAAGGTCGCCATTTCGAGCTCGAAGAGTCCGTAGAACGGCGTCTTCAGGTAGGGCTTCTCTTCCAAGATGCGCGTCGTCTCGCGCTCGCCCCAGGCCACGTGCTCCGTTTCGTCGTTGCACACGACGCGGAGCTTTTTCTTGATCGCGGGGACGCGTGGATCGGAGTCCGGCAACGTCTCGAGCAAGAGGTCCTTGAACACGTCGAGCACCATGCCTTCACCGACGGCGTGCTCGAGAAAGACTTTGAGCGGGTAGTAGTCGTTGTGTGACGAGAGCAGGCGAATGACCCAATGAGCCGGGAGCGGCGTCATGTCGAGCGCGCGAAAAATGTCGGCGAAGAGCCGCAGGTGCGCGAGCTCCTGCCGGGCTTGGCGCACGTAGAACTCCGCGGCTTCGAGCGACCTCGCGGCGTAGAGCGAGCGACCGCAGTACACGCCGGTGGCTTCGCCGAATAATGCTTGCGACAGCACGAAACGGACGATTTCGCGGTCGCGCGGCGCCGCGAGATCGAACACCGCACCGCCAAAGTCGTATCCAGCGCCGCGCCCTTCGGACATCAGAGCCTTAGTATCCCCGGGACCCTCGCCGCGCGAGCAACTGCAAGGGGACCCCCCAAAAAAGCAATGATAACAGGGGTGTTCCTACGGTCTCTTTCCCTCGCCGGGATTCCGTAGTCTGTAAGTGCCGGGCGGCGATCAGCCTACATTTCGTGGGGAGGTCGCCCGTTGTCGTCATGGCGATGTACCAGCCGATCTCGGACGATCCACTGCCGGCCGCCGATCCATTGATCGGGCGCGTGCTCGCCGGGCGCTACGAGATCCGTCGTTTGATCGGCGAAGGCGGAATGGGACGCGTCTACGAGGGACGACAGCGCGCCCTCGATCGCCCGGTCGCGGTGAAGTGCATCCATCCGCGGCTGCTCTCGAGCGAGCAGATCGTTCAGCGATTCATGGATGAAGCGCGCGTCGCGAGCCATCTCCTGCATCCGAACGTCGTCAAGATTTACGACTTCGGTCGGACCGAGCCGCGCGACGGCGGGACGCTCTTTCTCGTGATGGAGCTGCTCACCGGTCGCGATCTCGGCCGCGCGATCGGCGAAGAGGCGCCGTTTCAGGTCGCCCGCGCTTACCCGATCTTGAAACAGGTCCTCGGTGCGCTCGGCGAGGCGCACGCGCGCGGCGTCACGCATCGCGACGCGAAACCGGAGAACGTCATTTTGGAGCCGACGGTCGGCGGCGGCGAGCGCGTGAAGATCATCGACTTCGGGATCGCGCGGGTGCACGGCGCGCACGGCGTGACGTCGCTCGGCACCTTCATCGGGACGCCGCACTACATGCCGCCGGAGCAGATCCGCGGCGAAAAAGCGGAGGTCAGCTCGGACCTCTACGCGGTCGGCGTCATGATGTACCAGATGCTCACCGGTGAGCTGCCGTTCGACGCGGGCACCGTGACGGCCGTACTCGAGCTGCAGCTCTACGGAGCTCGCATCGATCCCCGCGAAAGGCCGCGGGGCCGCGATTGTCCGCCGGCGCTCGCGCGCCTCTGCCTGCGCGCCCTCGACGTCGATATTCGCGCTCGCCACCCGACGGCGGACGCTTTCGCCGAAGCTCTCGAGCTCGCGGTGGCCGAGTCGATTCCGGCGCGTGTTCGCCGCAGCTCGAACCCGCCGCCGCATCCGGGCGCCGCGCTCGACGTCCGACTCTCGGAGTCCGTTGCGCGCCGGATGATGCGGAGCTCGGTGCCCCCCGTCTCCGGTGAGCGGCCGATCGATCTGGAAGCCGTCGATCGCATCGAGCGCGACGCCGACGCCGCGATCGCCGAAGGCCGCTTCGACGACGCGCTCGGCGCGCTCAATCGCGGAGTATCGCTCGGCCTCCACTGGTACGATTCCGGAGAGAACGAAGTCGGCGGAGCGGTGCTCACTGCGTTCGGGCGGCGCATGGGCGTCGTGCTCCGCGATCTCGGGCGGCTCGACGAATCGCTTCGCGCGCTCAAGGGTGCGCTCACGTATTCGCTCCCGGAAGAGCTGTCACGCGCGCGGATTCTCACCGAGCTCGTGGCGACGCACGCCGACCTCGGTCGTCCCGCCGACGCGGAGGCGTGCCGCGTCGAAGCACTCCGGATCGCGAACGCGGAAGGCGATCGCGATCTCATTTTGCGCCTCCGCCGGTACGCTCAGGAGCTGTCGATCTCCATCTCGGGGATGAGCGCGGCGGAGTCCGAAGCCGTCAACATGCGCACGGCGCCTCCCGATCCGCCGGAGCTCGGCAGTCGTCCCCAAGCCTCCTCGCAGCGGGTGCTCTTCGCCCCAAAAGGAGCCCCGACCCGTCGTTAATTGCGCCGCAAAAGTCGTCGGGGGAAGCTGTCGCACCTCCGTCACTGTGATGTCACAAATCACCGTTACACGGGGGCCACGCATGGCACGGATCCTGGTGGTCGAAGACGAGCAGGACCTGCAGAAGGTGCTCGAGTACAACCTGAAGCAGGCGGGTCACGAGCCGATCGCGGCGGTTCGTGGACGCGACGCTCTCGAGCTCGCTCGGGCACGGC
>DATBBD010000661.1:0-9187 GCA_036271175.1 Polyangiaceae bacterium
TTCTCTCGTGCTCGGGATGGTCGAGGTCGAAATCCCGAGCGTGCGCTAAGAACGTAGGGACCCAAGCGCCCACCAAAATAACCCAGCTAGCGGGAACCTCCGCGACCGTCGAGGACCGCGTGTTGCGGCTTGGGGCGCCGATCCACGATGGACCGGCGCCACGTGGATTCAGTGCTGCGCCAGACGCGGCACAGACAGCCGCACGAGGGTTCCGAGAATTCGCTGGATCCGATCTTCGAGCGCCGCGTCGAGCTCCGCGATGTAGCGGAGCCGAACCGATACTTCGAGGACCGCGTAACTCTCGCGCATTTCGCGGAGCGCGATGTTGTAGCAAGCGCCTCGCGAACGACCGCGAGCGTACATGCCCTCCGCCGTGTTCAACGCCACCGCCGCCGAAGAGCGCCGCAATTGCCGCGCGAGATCAGGATCATGACGACCAATTCGCCCGACGAGCTCCGCCGCATCACTGACGAACGAAGGAATGACCGGATAGATGATGAGCATTTGTTTTTCTCCAGGCTCTCGCTTGATTGGCGAGAGCACCCGCTCCCTCGTCGCGCGCACGCAGGCCGTGTGAAGGGCGGCCCCCGTCAGTCGGGGACCGCTGCGCGAAGCGCAGCCCCCGGCCCTTCACGCGGTCGAGTACGCGCGTAAGCTCAAGCATCTCGAGCAAGCCCCACCTTTTTTGAGGGCGAACGCGAACGCGAGCGGGAGCGGGAAACGGGTAAGGCAGCGCGAATGCGAACGCGAGCGGGAACGTGTGAGGGAAACGGGGCTGCCCATTGCCCGTTCGCGTTGATCGTTCGCGTCGCGCCTGCGCGTTGCCCGTTCGCGTTCGCGTCACCCGCTCGCGCCCGCGTCACCCACTCGCGCCCGCGTCACCCACTCGCGCCCGCTTGCGCCCGCGTTGGCCCGCTCGCGTTCGCGTTGGCCCGTTCGCGTTCGCTCGGCGACTTGGCCTTTGCCGTCCGCGCTGCCGAAGGCGCCCCCCTAAAAATCGCTCAAGGGGGCGGGGAGTGCCTCTGCTCAAATGGTTTGACGGAGAGCGAGCTGGCGGAACGTGCCTTCGACGCGCATGAGCTCGCTGAAGCTGCCCATTTGGACGATGCGGCCGCGCTCGAGGACGACGATTTTGTCGGCGTGCTCGATGGTGCTCAGGCGGTGTGCGATGACGATGCGGGTGACGCGGAGGGCTTCGAGGCTTTTGCTGACCTGGGATTGGGTCATGTTGTCGAGCGCGCTGGTCGCTTCGTCGAAGAAGAGGATTTTGGGCTCTGACGCGAGCGCGCGGGCGATGAGGAGACGTTGGCGTTGGCCGCCGGAGAGCGTGCCGCCGCCTTGCGCGATGACGGTGTGCATGCCCATGGGCATGGATTCGATGTCTTTGTCGAACGCGGCGCCGCGCGCGGCGCGCCACGCTTCGTCGATGCCGAGGCCGGTGTTGCCGACGATGTTCGTGAAGATGTCGCCGGCCATGACGCGGCTGTTCTGGAGCACGACGCCGGTTTGCTGGCGCACCGAGCGAACGTCGAGCTGCGAGAGCGCTTGGCCGTCGTAGAAGACGCCGCCTTCGCTGCACTCTTCGAATCCGAGCAAGATGCGGAGCAGGGTCGATTTGCCGGAGCCCGACGGTCCGACGATGGCGACGAATTGGTTTGCCTCGATGCGGAAGCTCACGTCGTCGACGATGAGCGGGCCCGCGGTTTCGTAGCGGAACGAGACATGGGTGAGCTCGAGCGCGCCGCGGATCGCGGTGCGAACGTCGCTCTTCCCTTGGCTCTCGACCGGGGCTACCAAAATGGGTTTCGCGCGTTCGTACATCGGGACGACGCTGAGCGACTGCAAGGCCGTCTCGATGACGTCGAGGATGGCGGCCAAGAAGACGCCGAACGCGGAGCTGAACGCGAGAAATTGGCCGGTGCTGAGCTTCTGACCGCCTTCGCCGGAGAGCATCCAGAAGAGCACCATGCTGCACACGATCGGAAACGAGCCTTGAAAGACCGAGACGCGGAGGTTGACGCGCTCGGCGCCGAGATCGGCGTCGCGCCGCCGAGCGAACAGTTTCGCCCACACCCCGAACGCGCGGTTTTCGGAGCCGGTGACGCGGAGCTTGGCGATGCCGCCGAGGAGCTGGAGTAAGAGTCCGCCGATTTTGCCGTCGAGCTCGGCGACCTTGCGCTGCCGTTGCAAGCCGGCGTAAGCGGCCATCGCCGCGACGGAGCCGGCGACCACGACGAGCAAGGTCGCGGCAAGGGCGAGCTTCGGATCGATGACGAAGAGGAGCCCGAAGTTCCAGATCGAGAAGAGGCCGCTCAAGAGCACCGAGAGCGTCGCGCCCGCGAGCACCTCGCGAATGTGTCCGATGCCGGCGGCGCGCGCCGCGAGATCGCCGGCGGAGTAATTTCTGAAAAACGGGAGCGGCAGATTCAAGAGCCGATCCCACACCGCGGCTTCGAGCGTTGCGTCCATCCGCGTTTGCGCCCGGACGAGGCAGAAGCCGCGCGCGAGATCGAAGAGCAGGAGACCGCCGTACACGCCGACGAGCACCAGGGTGAGCTCGCGCAAGAGTCCACGTTCGGCGCCGGGAATGATGCGATCGAACACCTGTGCCGTCAGAAGAGGGATCAGCGTTCCGACCGAGCCCGTCGCCATGCCGACGCCGAGCGCGAACACGACGTCTCGGCGTGCGCGGCGGCTCGAAAAACGCAAGACTTCGAGCGGGCCGACCGGGCGATTCGGCATCGGCGCGTAGAATTGATACGCCTGCGGGTGGAGCGTATTCGCGAGCTCGGCGCTGACTTTCTGCGGTTGCTGGCGGCGCGAGTCGTGAACGACGTAACCGCCCGCGGTGGGCAAGAGCGCGACGGGGAACAACGTATCTTCGCCATCGAGCAGAAAGCCGAGGAGCGGCCCGCCGTCGTTGTTGCTCCAGCCCTTTTCGAGGAGCACGCCGCGGGTTCGGACGCCGGTGAGGCGCGATAGCGCCGCTTGCATTTGAGACAGCGCGGGGCCGAGCGGTTTGACGATCCGTGGCGCGTCGACCTCGAGAAAATTCGCGATGGTGCGGCACGCGCGCTCGAACGGCTCGGTGCCCGCCGCGGTCTCCTCTTCGATGCGCTCGCCGCGCCCGATGGCGGCGAGCAACGTGAGCGATTCGCTCACGAACCGCTGTTCGGTATGACGGCTCGCTCGGTCGCGCTTGAGCCGGGTCGCGGCCAGCGTCGCACGCCGCCTGGCGACCACCGAAATGACGAACGCGTAGAAGCTGTCGGCGAAACCCGCGCCGCCGCTCGCGCGAAGGAGCTCGGTGGTTCTCCAGATTCGAAGATGGCCCGCTTCGGGGACGGCCCACGCTTGCTCGGTGAGCGGCCAACACTCGGCGAGCGCGCGGAACTTCTTCAGTTCCATGCCGTAATACAGGCTGGGCGGCTTTGCCGGAGCGACCCAAGCCACGCCCTCCGTCGCGCGGATCGATTGCGTACCGTCGACGTCGCATTGCTCGCCGGCGGACAGCGCGAGGCCGCGCGTGGGCACCGGCGCGGCAGGCAACGTGCCGACGAGCAGCGCGAGCCACGAATCGAACAATAAGCCGACGACGCGTTCGCCTTCGGGATCACCGACGAGGCGAAACAGGAGCGCGGTGGGGATGCGCCACACGATGCTCCCGCTGACTCCCGAGAGCACCAGCACCGTGGCGTCCTCGCGCGCGACGGGTTGCAGCCCGAAGAGCAGCTGTCCGGGCTGGCAGACCGCGACATGCTCGCGCCGACCCACCGGCGCGCCGCCGAGGTAGCCGACGCAAAAAAGTTGATGGTGCTCCGACAGCGTGACGTACGCGCACGACGGATCATCGAGCATCAGCGGACGGTCGCCCTGGACGGGCACTTCTTCGCAGCCCGCGCCGAGACGCTGCTTGAGCCAGGCAATGCTTTCGAAAGAGACGCTCATCGGAAGGTCAGCCTGCGGTGATGAGCTCGCGATACGTACCCGCCACCCGGAGGAGCTCCTCGTGCGAACCGCGCTGTACGACGCGGCCGCGCTCGAGCACGATGATTTCGTCGGAGTCGCGGATGGTGCTCAAGCGATGCGCGACGATGAGGCAGCTGCAGCCGCGCCGTCGCAAATTTTCGTCGACCACGCGCTCGGTCTCCGTGTCCAGCGCGCTGGTCGCTTCGTCCAGCACGATCAAGGCCGGTTGCCGCACGAGCGCGCGCGCGAGCTCGAGGCGCTGCCGTTGACCGCCGCTGAAGTTGAAGCCGCCCTCGGTCACGCGAGCGTCGTAGCCGCCTTGCAAGCGCGAGACGTCCTCGTGGATGCAGGCGTCCTTGGCGGCTTGGACGACGTCCGCTTCGGGGATCGTGTCGTCCCACATCGTCAGATTTTCGCGTACCGTGCCCTCGAAGAGCGCGATGTCTTGGTCGACCATGGCGACCGACGACGTGAGCGCGGCGCGCGGGAGATCTTCGCGGAGCGCATCGTCGAAGAGGATCCGCCCGGACCAGGGCTTGTAGAGGCCGCAGACGAGCTTCGCGATCGTCGATTTGCCGCTGCCGGTGCCGCCGACGAGCGCGATGCGCTGCCCCGGTGCGATATGCAGGCTCAGATCTTCGACGAGCGGCGGCGAGAACGGCAAATAACCGAAGGTGATTGCCGAGAGCTCGAGCTCGCCGGTCAAACGCTGCGAGACGCCGGTCGCGGTGCGCCACGCGGCGGCGGGGAATCGAAACAAATCGCTCGGCGGCATCCGCGATTCGGGTCCGTCGGTTCCCGCGCTCGACGCTTCTTGAGCCGGCGCGGGCGGTGGCGCTGGGTCCACGACCTCGCCGTCGCGTTCGTGACCGAGCACGTCGTCGAGCCGTTCGACGTTCCCGCGGAGTTGCTGCAACGCTGCGCCCGCTTGCGCGAGCCGCTCGACGGGTTGAACGAAGCTCGCCATCAAGCTCTGGAACGCCACCAAGGTTCCGATGCTCAGGTGGCCGTTCATGATCCGGAGCGCGCCGATCGAAAGGACGAGGAGCGAGTTCGTCCGCGACAGCGCGGACGTCGCGACGAGGATCACCTGTTCGCGGCGCGACAAGGCTTGCTGCGCCCCGACGAGCTTTGCCTGGTGCCCCGCCCATTGCCCGAAAAACTCGTTTTCCGAACCGGTCGCCTTGATCGTCTCGATCATCTGCAAGCCGCCGGAGGCGACGCCGACCAGCTTGCCGGCGTGCTGCCCGACGCTTCGGCTGAGATCGGTCCGTGCTCGCGCCGCCGCTTGCAAGAGCACGAGATGGAGCGCGACGGTGCCGAACCCGATCAACGTGAGGATCGGATCGAGGTGCCCCTTGAAGATGGCGTAGAAAGCGACGAGCAGCAGATCGAGCAAGACGGAGGAGAGCCGTCCGGAGAGGAGACCCGCGACGTCGTCGTTCAGGTGCACCCTGCCGGCGAGATCGCCCGGTGAGCGCGCAAAATAGAAGCCCACGGGAAGCCGGAGCGCGTGCCACATGAACGTGCTCGACATGCTCACGCCGAGCTTCATGAGCAGCTTCAGCAGATACGTACGCTGAAGTGCCGTGAGTGCCGCACGCAGGACGGCGGCGAGCGCCATGCCGACCAGGAGCGATTCGAGCCAGTCGTGTTTGCCGCCGACGAGAATTTCGTCGACGAACACCATGCTGAAGACGGGTACGACGAGGCCCGGCAGAACGAGCCCGAACCCGGCGAGCGCGACGAACGCGAGCGCGCCATGCGACCCTTTGAGTCGCTTCAGGAGCGACGGTAAGAGCCACGGCCGCCGCCCCTTCGGCTTGAACTCGGCCGTGGGCTTCAACGTGAGCACGACGCCGGTGAACGAATGGTCGAACTCTTCGGCGGTGACCGTGCGCGGCCCGCTCGCCGGATCGTTCAGGAAGACCTTGTCTCCCTTGAAGCCTTCGACGACGAGGAAGTGATTGAAGTTCCAGTGCGCGATCACCGGCATTCGCATCGCGCGCACTTCGTCGGGCTCCTTCCGGAACCCGCGCGCTTCGAGGCCGTAAATGCGGGCCGCCTTCATGACGTTGCTCGCTTTGCTGCCGTCGCGAGAAACGCCGCACTCTTCGCGTAACGTTGAGAGCGGCACGAACGTCCCGAAGTATTCGAGCACGATCCCGAGAGCCGTCGCGCCGCACTCGGTCGCTTCCATCTGGAGCCGAGTCGGCGTGCGCGCCCGGCGTTGCTTCACCGGAGTCGGAGCTTCGGGTTCCGCCACGGTTCAGCCGCCGTAGTCCAGACTCGGGAACACGAGCGCGATGGGGCGCTGCGTGCGGGTCGTGACGTACGCTGCGCAGCGCGTGCCGCTCGTCAGAATGAGGTCGGGTCCCGCACCGGACGACCACTTGTAGCCGCTCGGCGTATTGGGCGCGGGTCTCAATTCGGCGCGCACTGCGATCGGCGTCCCCGCGGTGTCCGACAGAAACGCGTCCACGAGCTGGTCGTTGTGAAGGACGTGCATCATGCCCTGCCGCGTCGACGGAAAGCTTTCGACGGTGCGCACCTTGCCGAGCAACACGCCGTATCGCTCTTTACGAACGATGCTCGGCGCGAGCTCGACTTCCATGCCGGGCCGCACGATTTTTCCCTCGCGCGAGTCCACGTAGAGGAGCGCCTCGAGCGAACCTTTTTCGCCGGCGCGTTCGATGCTGACGATCGGCAAACCCGGCGTGACGAGGTCGCCGACCATGGCGCGCACCTCGACGACCCGTCCCTCGTGCGTCGTCGTGATCTGGCTGCTCTGCTCGAGCTTCTCTTTGAGCAGGCTGATTTGTCGCTCGGTTTCCTGGGTCTGCATGGTTTGACCCATGAGCATCGCGTCGTTCACGCGCTCCGCCGAGAAGCTGTCCACTTCGAGGTGCTGCTGATTGGCGCGCATGCCATCGACCGCGACCTGCGTCGATCGCAGCGCGTCGCGCGTCGACTGGAGCGCCTCGTTGGTCACCAGGCCCTTCGCGTACAAGCCGGATTGCGTGACGAGCTTTTCCTCGAGCTCGTGCGAACGCTGCTCATTTTGCAAAATCGACGCTTCGAGGTTCTGGCGTTCCTTGGACGCTTCGTTCGCGCGCAGGCTCTGGTCTCGGCTGCCGGCCGCCTTCGAGCTCTCGAAGTTGGCCTTCAGCTCGACGAGCTTCGACTCGAGGCCGTTCAATTGCTCGTTGAGCTCCGGTTGCGCGACCTTCGCGACGAGCTGCCCTTTCGTGACGTAGTCTCCGACGTCGACGTCGACCGACATGATCTGTCCCGCGCCGATCGCGACGACGTCCGCGAGGCCGCCCGCGTGCATCAAAATGCCGCTCGCCTCGATCTTGGTCGGCACGTGTCCGAACACGCCCCAGACGAGCGCGGTCACGATCAAGACGCCCGAGCCGACCAGGGCGAACCACCCTTTCGCGTCGGTCACTTGCATCAACGTGTGGAGTTGCTCCGGCGACGCGAGCCGGTCGAGCACCGCTTGCCGGAATACCTTGTTCGCTTCCATGCGCGCGCTCCTTGCCCTTCAGTTCAGAAGGCCGGCGACCGCGGGTGGCGCGGCGTCAGGGTCGCTCGGCAACGCGCCGGTCTCGAGCCGGAGCTTCGTCAGCGCCGTCGCGTACCGGAGGTGATTCGCGGTCTCGGTGAGCTCGGCCTGGATCAAGAGCTCCTCGGTGATGAGTGTGTCGAGCACCGTGCCCACGCCGGCTTTCATCTTGTCGTGCTCGTCGGTGACGGCTTCCTGATAACGCTGGACGGCTTGCGACGACGCTTCGAGCGCCGCGGCGGACAACCGCAGATCGTCGAGCGCGCCCTGCACGTCGGTCGGGACGCGCCGATCGAGGTCCATATTCGCGATGCGCGCCTGATCCAACTGCGCGCGCTGGAGATCGCGCGCCGCGCGTGCCGCCGTGTTGTTGAACGGCAGGTCGACGCTGAGCCCGACACCCGCGTTCAACCCGGGCACGTTGTTCCCGAGCGAAGCGAAGTAATTGCCCAGGCCGTCCTTCTCGAGGCCTCCTGTGTATCCGATCGACCCTTGTAGATCGAGCTCCGGCAAGGTGTTCCAGTCGGCGCCGCGAAGGAGAGCCGCCGAAGAAGCGACCTGCTCTCTGGCCGCTTTGAGGTCGCTGCGGTTCTTCCGCGCCTCGCCCACCATCGACGCCACGTCGGCCGCGGGAAGCCGCGGCGCGGGGAGCGCATCGACGGGCTGCCAGTATGCGAGCCGTTCCGCGCCGAGACCCATCGCCGTGCGAAGGGCGTACATCGCCTGGAGCTGATCGTCCTGGGCCGCGACCAGCGCGGTCGTCCGCGTGGCAAGGTTGCCCTCCAGTTGATGCAGATCGGCGCGTGGCCTCTGGTTCGATTCGACCAGGATGCGGGTCTCTTCCACCATTTGGTGCGAAGTGTCCTCTGCGGTGGTCAGGAGTGCGACGTTCTTCGTCGCGGCGACCCAGGCGAAATACGCCGAGGCGGTGTCGAAGACGCGCTCTTGAGCCGTTTCCGCGACGGTGTGCACGGCGGCTTGCTCGGCGCGCCGCGCGCCTTCGACGGCGCTCGCCGCCCCGACGGTGCCAGCGCCGCGAAGGAGCTTCTGGACGACCGTGAGCCCAACGTTCGCCATTTGTTGCGTTGCGTTCGCGGCGAGACCGGGGACGACGACCGAGTTCGCTGCGCGTTGGTACACGCGCTGAATCCCCACCGTCGGCGATACGTTCATACCCCACGGCGTCGCGGCATTGGCGCCGACATTGAGGCTCGTGGTGTCCGTGATCAGCGCCGTTTCGTTCGGCACCAGGCGCTGCCCCGGCAGCACCGGCGACGCCTCGCGACTCTGATTCAGGCTCGCGTTGAACACCGGATCGAACGGCGCGCGTGCGAGGCCGACCTCTGCCGTTTGCGTCGCGAGCGCGGCGCGCGACGCTGAGATCGTCGGATTGATCCGCAGGGTCGTCTGCACCGCGTCGAGCAGCGAGAGCGGCGCCGTCGCGGCAGCCACGCCGCCCCAGCGCGGCAGCGGATCGACGAGCGGTGGCTCGGCCACCGGCTCTGTGAGCGGCGGCGGAGGCGGGGGAGGGGGCGGCGCGCCGCGCGGCGCGCGCTGCGCCAGGGCAACGCTGGTGAGCAAGGTACTGACGCTCGCCGCGGCGAGCCCGAGCACGGCAGAAAATCGTCCCATGCTCCTCGTTTCTATCAG
>DATBBD010000662.1:0-11869 GCA_036271175.1 Polyangiaceae bacterium
CGGTCTCCTCGGGGCACGCGAGACGCACGTGCTGACGACCGTCGTCCACCGCACGCGCCCTTGAGCCCACGACCCCGCAGGCGCACCGATGCCTCCCGTCCCCGATGACCCGGAAGTGCTCTTCGCGAGCTACTTGCCCGAGCGTTTCGCCGGCGCGCAGAGCCTCCTCGGCAATACGAGCTCGGTCGGAAGCTTGCTCTTCCGCGTCGATGGCGTCGGTGAGTGGAGCCTTCGTCTTCGCGACGGCTCGCTCGAAACGGTCCGCACCATGGAAGACGACGTGGTGCTCCAGGTAACGGTATCGCGGGAAGATTTCTCGGTGCTCGTCGTCGAAGCGCTCGAGCGGCTCGAAGCGAGCGACCGGCCCCTCACGAAGGCGAGCGCCTTCCGTGGCTTGAAGCAAGATCCGGAGACGGCGCGGCTGGTCCGTCACGTGCCGGGCAGCGTGCTCCTGGTTCTTCGCGACGGCGACGTGAAGCGCCGCTTGCTCGTGACGCCCGGACGGCGGAAAGCCGATTTCACGGGCGCCGAGTGCACCGTGGAATGCGGGCTCGCCGACTGGGTCGAGGCGGAAACCGGTGTGAAGAGCCCGATCGACCTCTTCGTCGGCGGCAAGCTGAAGGTGGCTGGGAACGTGCAGATCGGCATGGCGCTCGCTGGCGCGCTCGCATGAGCGTGCGCGGATCCCGACGATCTCTCCTGTTCGCCGCGGCCGCGACGCTCGTCGTCGCGTCGGGTTGTTATCGCGTCACCGTCGTCGACGGCGCGCGCGCTCCTACGCATGAGCGCACCCTCGAGCGCGAGCGCTGGGCCCATTTTTTCTTCTTCGGTCTCGTGGGCAACGAGCAGTTCGACGTGCGACGAATTTGCGGCGGCCCCGCTGCGAAGATTCGCACCGACGGCGACGTGCTCACGACGGTGACCGCGCTGCTCACCGTCGGTCTGTACACGCCGAGACACGTCGCGATCGACTGCGCCGCAGGCGCATCTCGAAAAGACGCCATCGCGGCGCCGGCCGGTCGAGGTGGCGCGCGATGACCAGCGCCGTCCGCGCATCGCTCGCCGCGACGGCGGCCGTGTCGCTGCTCGTCACGGGTTGTTACACGACCACCGTGCGCAGCGGCCTCCCCGCGGGGCGAACTCCGGTCGGGTTTCACGATCGCTGGCACAGCGGGTTCTTGCTCGGCTCGGTGTCGGCGACGCCGCCATACGATCTCGCGAAAATCTGTCCACGTGGATGGTCGGAAGTTCGCACGGAAACGTCGTTCTTGCAGGGCTCGCTGCTCGTGCTCTCGCTGTTCATCTACGCGCCGGAGCGGGTCACCGTGGTGTGCGCGGCTCGCCCGGGCGATCCTCCGCTCGACGAACCCGGCGCAGGGCCCCTCCCGCCGCTCGAGTCCGAGGTTTGGCAAGCCGCCGAGGCAGCCGGGCTCGCCGGCGATGGTGGCGTGAAGAGCGCGACGACGCGCTAAGGCAAGAGCGCCCAGCGGAGCGACTCGCCGACTTGCGACGAGATTTTCTGCGTCGTCCATCGCTTGAGCGAGAGCACGTAGAGGCCGGCGCCGGCGCCCTGGGTTCGCGTCGTGAAGAACGCGAGGAGACGACCATCGGGGCTGCACGCGGGGTACGTGTTGCTCCCCTGGTTTTGCGTGAGGCGCGCGATGCCGCCGCCACGTTCGTTGGTCATCACCAGATCTTGCCGGTCGTTCCCGACGAGCACCGTGAACACGAGCCGCACGCCTTCTTCCGTGTCGCAAAAGGCGGGCGCGGAGGCTGCGAACCCGCTTGGGGAAACGGCCTTCCCGTCGACGAAGATGCGCTGAGTCCCTTGCTTCCCACCGCCGCCGACCCACGCGAGTTTGCCCGACGGACTGAAGACCGGGTGCGTCGACAGGTCGGTCGTCGAGATCTTCTTCATCTCCGAGCCGTCGGCGTTACCCTCGTAGATGGCGCTGCCGGAGTGCTCCGCGACGGCGACGGCCATCTTCTTCCCCTCTTTGTCGAAGGCGACGCTGTACACCGACGTTGCGAACGGCAAATTCATCCGCTCGGGAGTTCCGGCGTCCTTCACGACGAAGAACGGCGAGTACTCGTGGCTCTCCGAATAGTAGAGCGTGCCCGCAGGTCCCCAGGTCGGCGCGACCGACGTGTCTTTCTCGGGGCTGCGCGGTACGAGGTCGTGACCGTCCGCGTCCATCGTGAGCACACGACGGCTCTGACCCCACGGCGCGGCGTACGTCATGTGGCTCGCGAAACTGCCCGCGCGCCCGGTGAGCGCGCCGAGGAGCGCGTCGGTGATGCGATGGGCCGTCACGCGCACGTCCGCGGCGGGCACGACGAGCTTCTTTTGAAACACCGGCTCCTGGCCGTGGGCGAGGAGATACGCGAGCCCGAACACCTCGATGCTCTTCGTGTCGTGCTTGCGCGCCGCGACCTTGATCACGACTTCCGCGCCGAGGTTGCTCCAGGCCGGCACATCGACCGGGTCGTCGAAGCCGTACAACCCCGGCGGCGATTTGCCGTCCGGGATGAGGTCGAACATGCCGCTGATCTCGAAGTCTCGCCGCACGACGCCGCGCACGACCACGTCTTCGAGATCCGGCGAGAGCGACGGCAAGATCGCGAGCTTCACGAAATGCTCGGCGGTCGAGCCGGTCACCGGAATTTCGCCGAGCACCGTCTCGTCCGGCGGCGGCGTCGCGGGCCCCTCGGCCCGGCAGATCTCCGGAAGAAGAGCCGCGGCAACGACGAAAAGAACTGGAGCTATTCGCATGAGGGCACGAAGAATGCGACGGAGATGGAGCTTCCGAGGACGTCGGCGTAATCGGGAGGCGGAGGCGGGAGCTCGGAGCCGCCGCTCACGATGGCATCGAGGGTGGACTTAACGCGCCCGTCGAAGATGGCGTTCCCGCTCGGCTTGGTGATCGAATAGCTCGACACGGTGCGCTCACCGCTGATGCTGGCCGTCACCGACGCGCGGAGTTTTTTCAACTCGGCGCAGGGGATCTCGTCGCTCGGGCGCTTGAATCGCGAGTTGAACCACGACGAAATCTTGATTCGGTACTGACTCACCGCGAACGCCTTCAGAGGGTCCGTCTCGGTGCCTTCCTTGACGCCGTCGGCCGCGCCGGGTTGATCGACGTTCGGCACCTCGGTGGGCTTTTCGTCGGGCTTCGGCGTCTCTTCGACCTTCTTCGCGATCGACGCGTCGGGCGGCGGCGGCTCTTTGTTCGGCTTGGTGAGCGGCGTGTCGGGAAGCTTGTCGACCTTCTCGGGAGCCTTCGGCGTCGGCGCGCTCGTTGCTTCGTAGCGCTTCACGACCGGCGGCTTCCGCACCCACATGTCCGGCAGCTTCGCGCGCACGCGTTTGCCGCCGAGCTTCAGCATCGGTACGTCGTCGAGGATCGGTTTGACCTCGATGGGAATCGGCTCGGGCGGCGCTTGGTCGATCGCCTTGATGTGGGCCTGGTTCGATGCCGTCGCGATCAAGAGCGAGAGGCCGCATTCGATGATCACTGCGAAGCCCGCCGCGAGCGCGACTTCATGGGGCTGGAAGCTCCGCAGCGTGGTCATCTACTTGGTCTTGGTCGACGCGCCCGGCTTGGTCGCGTCGTCGGGGACGTCCTCGAGCTCCGGTTGGACGAGCAGGTTCAACGATTTCACGTTCGCCGATCGCGCTGCGGCGACGACCTTGGCGACGACCCCGTAGCGGGCGTCCTTGTCGGCACGAATGTAGAGCTCGCTCTCGGCTTGCACGCGTTCGTTGGTGCGGAGCTCTTCTTCGATGTTCGCGGTGACGTCGCGCTCACCGAAGAGAATGCGCTCGTCCTTCGTCACCGTGATGAGAAGCCGCGCGTCTTTCACCGGCGTGCTCGCCGCCTTCACTTCGGGTAAATCGATGCGGAGCCCGGTCGTGAGGAGCGGCGCCGTCACCATGAATACGATGACCAAGACCAACATGACGTCGACGAGCGGCGTGATGTTGATGCTCGCGAACCCACCTCGGCCTCGACCGCGGAGCTCGCCGGCCATCGCTCAATACCCCGCCGAAGTCGGCCGATCCGATTGGCGCACCAGAGGCATCGCCGCGGACGGCGACCCCGGATCGGCGGCCATCGTCTCGACCCACGCTTCGCTCGACGACGTCAGCTCGCCGAGAAAGTCGCCGATCCGTTTGTCGACGTAGTTGTACCCGATGGTCGCCGGAATGGCCGCGACCAGACCGAACGCCGTCGCGATGAGAGCTTCGCCGATCGCCGGCGCGACGACCGGGAGCGACGCGCTCTTCTCGATGCCGATCTTCAAGAAGGCGTCCATGATGCCCCACACCGTTCCGAACAAACCGACGAACGGTGACGCGCTCGCGATGCTGGCCATCGTCGGCATCAGGCGCGAGGCGCGCTGCTCTTCGTCGACGATCGCGCGGCGCGCGACGGCCTGGAGCAACTGGGCGCTGAGGTTTTGTTGATGATGGCGCTTCGCGAGCTCGAGCACGACGCGCGCGCCGGGCGCCGACTCGTTGCCGAGCGCCACCGAGATCAGATCCGACGAATTGACGATGGCTTCCGTCTCTCCCTCGAATCGCCGATTGAGCGATCGGAGCCGCCCAATTTGCAGCGTCTTCAAGAGCCAGATCAGCCACACCGCGAACGACGCGACCATCAGGAGAAGGAGCACGACGCGCACGACGCCGGACGACGCCAGCATCAGGGCAAGCGGATCGATCTGATGCGGCTCGGGGGCCCCGGCGGCTCCTGCGTTCATCGGCGCGTGTTACTCCAGAGCGCTTCCAAGGTCAGTTCGCGAGGACCACGTCGACGCGGCGATCCTTCGCCCAGCCGGCTTCGTCGGTCCCCGTCGCGTCCATTTCGCCACGCGACGTCGTCATTGCCTGACCGGTGGGGAGCCCCGCGGAGATCAGGAAGTGCTGCACGTTGTCGGCGCGTCGGCCGCCGAGCACCATGTTGTACTCTTCTTCACCGCGCGGGTCGGCATGGCCTACGAGATTCATCTTGCGACCCTTCAGCGGCCCGTCGATGAAGCACTTGGCGAGCTTGTTCAGCACGTTGCGCGCCTCGGATTGGACGTTGGCGGAGTCGAAATCGAAGTAGGCGTCCGCGTCGCTGATCCCGCAGGCTTTCCGGATCTCGTCGGAGATGTTGATCTGACCGCGGGTCGCGTCGTCGTCCGGCTTCTCGGGGGGCGGCGTCGGCGCGGGCGCGACGGTCGGCGTCTCGGTCGGTCCGGTCGGCGCTGCCGGCGGGGGTTTCGGATCCGATCCGCACGCCGTGAAACTGCCGAGGATGACGAGAAGCGCTGCACCTTTGAGAATCGACATTCCACACACCTCCGAGGCTCTATTCACCGAGGTTCTAAGCCTCGGCCGCCCTCGCGATGCGTCATAGCGTAAACCTCGCCGTCAGGTCGAAGGTTTCCGACCCGCTGCCCGACAAATGATGAGCAGGAGGCGACAACGGCTCGCTCGAACTGGAAAAACAACGTAAACGCCCAGTCAATTCCTACAGTTTCGCCACACCCGGTCGATCGGTCACCTGCGGCCAAAGAGCCAAATCAGCGCCAGCGACCCGACCACGAAGAATGCGACGACGATCCATCGCCCCGCCGATCGCGGCGCGGGCGGGGTTCGATGTTGGTCGAGCGCAGCGACCGCGAGCAAGGACACCGCGGTGAGCCCCTGTCGAGCTCTCGCTCCGCGATCGCGATCGCCGGCCATGCCGCGATATCGAACCGCCGCTTCGAGGAGCTGATTCGTCGCTCGGCAATATTCGAGAAATGCGCCGTGACGCGTCTCGTCGGCAAAGTCGTCGAGAACCTTTTTCCAGTGACCTTCGAGCGCCGGATCGCTCATCGCTCCACGATGCCGAGCTCTTGCAAGAGACGGCGGGTGACGTCGAAGTACGTCGAGCGATCATACGGTTCGTTCAAGACGTAGAAGTCTTTTCCGCTGATGCCGACGCATCCGAAGCAATACGTGCAATCCGACAACGCGACGGAGCGAACGACGTACGAACAACGGACCGAGCCCTCGCATTGAATGCAATGATTGCAGGCGACCAAAGTGCGCGAGTCACGGCAATGGGACGAATCGGTGCAGAGCACGCAACGAATGCAATAGTGGCAGCGGCAAAGGCGATCCGAATCCCGACAGAACGTCGAGGCTTGGCACCCGAAGCATCCGTCGCACTCGACGCAACGCTCGTTGTCGCGACGCTCGGCGAGCTTGCTCTCGAGCTCTTGATAGCGAGCCTCGAACTCGCGAGCTCCGAGCACGCCCGGACGCTCAGGATGCATCACGTCTTTCTGTGAGCACGCCCGGAGATCTCGGCCATCTGTTTGGTTTCGCTGCGCTTCCGGTGCTCACGTACTCAAGTACGCTCGGCTCACGCGCGAAGCGTACGGCGAAGGTCGGCGGCCAACTCGCGTGTCGCCGATTCATCGGCGTGCTCTTCCAATCGGCGGAGCCGCTGGTCCAACACCGGCTTTTTCAATGGAGACTCGTCGTCGAGGAGTCTCGCCATCGCGATGAGGCTGTCTCTGGCTCGCGACTCGTCGAAATGCTCGAGGAGCTGCAAGTGCACTTCTTGTTGGTCGGGCAACTCGAACCCATGACCCAAAAACTCGTCCGCGGCCCGCGTGATCGAACCGCGACCCTCGCACTCCATCAACCGCCGGAGCAGCTTCTGCCGC
The DNA here is from genome assembly GCA_036271175.1 of Polyangiaceae bacterium. Lineage (GTDB taxonomy): Bacteria > Myxococcota_A > Polyangia > Polyangiales > Polyangiaceae > DASZVB01. The sequence goes on from DATBBD010000662.1 coordinate 6,709, forward strand.
TCGCGTTCGCGGTCGTCCGACGCGCCGGCGCCGGCTTGAACGATGCGCGCCGCGCGCCGTTGAGGCTCGGGCGACGCCTTCACCGACGATACTTCTTCGACGTCGACGTTCGGTAACTCGGGTGCGTCGCCGTGGTGACGCGGCACTGCGGAGGCGGCGATCGTCCGCGGCGGTGCCTTTCCGAGGAGCGGCGAATTGGGCCGCCGCGCCGCGATACGAACCAGCTCAATGGCCGGCGCTTGTGCGGCACTTCGCGACTTTCGCCTACGGCTTCTGCCGAACGAGGATTTGTGACGTTGTCCGTCCATATTTGGCTCCCGCTGAGCGGTGCGGCGTCCCGCCTCGACCTTCGCCGGCTCAGCCCCGTGGACATCGTCGCACAGGAGCGAGCTTCGGCAGTCGGATCACACCGCGCTCTCGCATACCATGGGGGCCCTCGCTCCACTCAAAAAAGATTGCTCACCCCTATTGCTTCTGTCGCTTCTGTCGCTTCAAAGGGGGCGGCTCGATGGATAATCGTCGGCGAACGCCCGCGGAAGGACGAGCTCGGGGCGAAAGCGCACATGGCGACGCACGGGAAAAAACTCTGGAAGGACGGCGAGATTGCCGATCGGGAGCGAGCCGGCATGGTCTCGGTCTTGTCCCACACGCTTCACTACGGCTCCGGCGTCTTCGAGGGGATCCGTTCGTATCGGCGCGCTCGCGGCGAAACCATCGTGTTTCGATTGCGTGAGCACGTGGCGCGGCTCTTCGACTCGGCGCGCCTCCTCCGCCTCGCGCCTCGCGTCACGCGGGAGGACGTCGAGCACGGCTGCCTGGCGGTCGTCCGTGAAAATGAGATGACCGACGCCTATCTTCGACCGCTCGTCATGCGCGGCGAAGGCGAGATGGGGCTCGTGCCTCGGACGTCGGCGGTAGAGACGTACGTCATGGGATGGTCCTTCGATGCGGGCGATCGCGAGCGCCTGCTACGCGACGGGCTCCGCTGCAAGGTCTCTTCGTTCGCGCGAAGCCCGGTCGGGACGGCGCTCGTTCGTGGCAAGATCACTGGCCACTACGTGACGTCCACTCTGGCGTTGGAAGAGGCGAAGCTCGCCGGCTACGACGAAGCGCTTCTCCTCGACGCGCAGGGGCACGTGAGCGAAGGCTCCGGCGCCAACGTGTTTCTCGTGAAGAACGAGCAGCTCTCCACGCCGCCGCTCTCGTCGGCGATCCTCGCGGGCATCACGCGCGAGACGGTGCTCGAGCTCGCGCGCGAAGAGGGCTTCGTCGTGCGCGAAGAGCCCCTCACTCGCGACGCCTTCTATCTCGCGGACGAGGTCTTTCTCACCGGTACGGCGATCGAGGTGATGCCGATTCGCGAGATCGACGATCGAACCATCGGAAGCGGAAAATCGGGCGAGATTACGAAAATACTGCAAGAACGCTACTTCGACGTCGTCCGCGGCAAGGACGACTCGCATCCCGAGTGGCTCACCCGAGTTTGAATCGAAGGCTCGCGGCCGTGCTCGGCGTTTGCGCCCTCACCGCGTGCGGCGCGCCCGAACCGCGTGCCCCCAACCCCAATTCGAATCCTCCGGCGCATTTCCCCGATCGCGCGCTTTCGAACGGTGACTTCGGCACCTTGCGCTCGGCGCGATTCTCCCTCCAGCTTCCGCTTCCCGACTATGGCGGCTGGAGCATCGACGATCGTTCGAATCGATGGCTCGTGGCCACCCACGCAACGTCGGAGTCGGCGCTCTACGTTCGCGCGTGGCGCGAAGGGTCCGTCGTCGCGCACCAGACCTGCGAAGCCGCGGCGCGTTCGTGGCGCCCCGATCTGCTCGGCCCAAGCGCCGCCGCGCTCACCGCGCGCCGCAAGCTCGACGCCCCCGCAGGCTTCGACACCGAAGTCGGCTTCGGCGTCGTGCCGGCGAACGGCGGGCTCTCCGGTGTGGCCGCGGCGTTCGGCGCCCGCATCCGCGACTGCGTCGTCTTGGTATTCACGACGCACGTGAGCGGCGCGGACGCGGAGCGTGCTCTCGCCGCGCGACTCGCATTCGTCACCGAGCGCGTCTTCGGCGAAGCTCAGCGCTTGAAAGTCGAAGATCGCTTCACGCCGCCGTCGCATTGACGATCGGCAATTTTCCCCGCGCTCGTCACGCGCCCGGCAAGCGCCGCGTCGCTATTTGAAGACTTCGACGAGGCGCGACAGAGCGACGCGGGCACGGCGGGGCTGGAGCCCGACGACGGCGGCCGACAAGTTCTGTGGACGGAAGAGCCGCTCGGCCGCGGCGCGCACGGCCGCGCCGGAGACGGCCTCGATGCGATCGCGACGCGCGGCGACGTTCTGTGCGTAACCCCTGAGCTCCGCGTCGGCGAGAAACTCCGCGAGCTCGGACGGATCGTCGAGCATCGCTTCGAGGCCCCAGCGGTGGCGCGCCTTGGCCTTGTCGAGCTCGGACGCGGTCGGGCCGTCGTCGCGGAGCGACCGCACGACGTCGAGCATCTCGCCGAAGACCGTGCCCGCTTCGGCGTGCGCCATTTCCGACGCGATGTCGCAGAGCCCGACGTCCTCGGCGGCTTCGTATCCCGCAGACACGTCGTAGGCGAGCCCGCGCTCGTCGCAGATCCTCGTGTAGAGCCGCGTCGAATTGCCATCGTCGAGCAACCGGAGCACGAGCTCGATCGCCGGCTCGTCCTCGGCGCGAATGCCGCCGCCGCGAAACCCGACGCGGAGCGACGTCTGGCTCGACGAATTTTTCACGAACCGGAGTCGCGGCGCGAGCTGCGGCTCGGGCGGCGACGTCGCAATGACTCCGCCGCGCGGGAGCGGCGCGAAACAACCGTCCACCTTCTGAATCATCCGCTCCGGATCGAGCGGACCGACGACGGCGACCACCGTGCCCGCGCCGACGTAGTGACGCGCGTGGTGGCGGCGGAGCTGCGCGACGTCGAATCGATCGACGTGCGCGACGGTTCCGACCACCGGAAGCCCGAGCGGGTGGCCTTCGAACGCCGCCGCCCGGAGTAAATCGTAGTCGTCGATGAGGGTGCCGTCCTCGTCGACGTCTTCGAGCATTTCTTCACGCACGATGCGCCGCTCGACGTCGAGTCCGTCGAGGAGCGGTTCGGCGAACACGCGAGCGAACAACTCGAGGGTCGGCACGAAATTCTCGGTCGGGCACGAGACGGCAAGCGACCCGCTGTCCGAGCCCGTCGCCGCGCCGAGCGTCCCGCCCAGGGTCTCGAACGCGAGCGCCTGCTCGTGCGCGGTCGGATACCCCGGGATCCCGCGGTAGAGCATGTGCTCGAGCAAATGCGACACGCCGTTGTCTTCCGTCGTCTCGTACCGCGAGCCCGCGCGAAGGTGCGCGACGATCGCGGTCCGGTGCGCGGCAGGAAGCTGCACCGCGACCACGCGGAGCCCGTTCGACAGCTCGGCGTACGATTGGGCCAGGGTGTCGGGCCGTGCGGGGGAATCCAGGGTCGCTCGCGTGGACATCAATCGTCGTCGGTGCTCTTCGGCTCGTCGAGGATCTGTTCGCTGACCTCGATTTTGTCCTGCTTTTGCGTCCGGAGGCGCGCCACGTAGGCCGTCAACGCGTCGCTCCGCTTCGCGATCAGGAGCTTTTTGACGGTCTCGTCTTTCGCGGCCTTGTAGTCGTCGCGCGTCGCGAGCGTCTTCTCTTTGAGCTGCAGCACGATGATTCCGGAGCTGGTCTGGATGGGCTCCGGATTCACGTCATCGGGCTTGTCGAGCGCGAATGCGAGGCGCCCGAGCGGCGGACCGCCGAACACCCCCGGGATCGGATCGCCGTCGATCGCGAAGGGCGCGGACACCTCGACCTTCGGCGCGCGGGGGTCGCGGAGCGGCGGCGGATCTTCGGCGGTCGCGTCGGCGTGACCGGGGGTCTTCCCCTTCGATTCGGACAAGGTCGGCTTGGCAAAATCGGCGACGAGCGTGCGCGTCGCGTCGTCGAGCCGCGACCCCGATTTGGCTGCGTCGATCAGTTTCTTGGCGAAGTCCTTGGCCAGATCTTCACCGAGCGAGCGCGCGGCAAGGTGGCGAGCGACGGCGCGGCGTCCCGTGCTCTCGACGTCGGCTGCGGCGAGGCGCCCGCCGGCCTTGAGCAGGTGATAGCCGCCCTTGGTCTCGAGGATCGCCGACACGTCGCCGGGGTGCATCTTGGACAGCGCCGCCTCGAGCACGTCGCCGCCGTCACCGTAGGTGGCGGCCGAGACGCAACCTACGTCACCGCCGCTCGCCGCGGACGGCCCCTCTGAAAGCTCCTTCGCGACGAGCGCGAACGGTTCGCCCGAGCTCGTCTCCGATACGGCGCGGTCGAGCTTGTCCTTGGCGAGCGATTTGTCGGCTTCGGTCGCGTCGGCGGCGAACGTCGCCACGACTTCGCTCGCGAGCTGGCAATCGGCTTTCCACTTCGCCGAGTCGGTCTTCCAGGCTTCGTCGATCTGCGCCTTGTGGTCGAACGCCCAGCGATCGACGCTCGCGTCCGACAGATCGGCCGCGTAGCGAGCGAACCATTCGGGGTCGAGCTTCGCCGTGCGAACGACGGCCTTCGACCGCTCGCGCTGGAACGAGTCGAACGCCTCGGCGTCCGAGACGCGCACCGGCGCCATGACGAGATCGCGCATCGTCGCCGCGAGGAGTTCCCGTTCCTGCATCTTCAGAAACTCTTTCGGGCTCCGATTCGACATGCTCCGGACGACGCGCGCGTACAGCTCGTCGTCGACCTCGCCGGTCTTCGCGTCGAGCACGGGCAAGTCGCGCACGAGATACTTGGTGATCCCGGTCTCGTCGGCGCCGACCAAATCGAGCATGAAACCGAGCCGAAGCGCTTCGGCGGCGGGGAGCGAGACGTGAGCACGACCGAGGCGGAGCTCGGCCTTCACTTGCTCTTCGTCGACCCCGACGCCTAGCCGATGCGCCGCGGCGACGAGGAGCTCTCGCTCGATGACGCCGTCGAGAACGTGCTGCCGGAGCGAGTAGGTTTTCACCTGCTTCTGCGAGAGGCCTCGCGGAACGATGAGGCCGAACTCCGCGTAGTAGTCCTTGGAAGTGACGCACTCGCCGTCGATGGTGGCGGCGCACTGCCGGCGGATCGAACCCGAATGTTGGCGTGACGTCGAACGAAACTCGACGATGAAGACCGTGATGATC
>DATBBD010000663.1:0-2390 GCA_036271175.1 Polyangiaceae bacterium
TCTCGGCGCGGCGGCGATCGAGCTCTGCTCGGCCGATCCCCGCCTGATTGCGATCGAAGAACGGCAGCGCGGTGGACACCGAGAAGCCGAGGGTGTTCGGGTTGTCTCCGGACACCTGGAACGCGCTGTGCGAGTAGCTCACCCCGAGCGAAATGTCCGGATACGCTTCTCGGCGAGCGGAGCCGAGCGTGGCCTCCGCGACACGAGCCGCCGCGCGAGTCGCCAGGAGATCCGGGCGGCGCTGGAATGCGTCGGACGTCAGCGCGGGAATGGACACGACGAAGTCGCGCGGCAAGGGGAACGCCGCCGAGTACGGTAGATCCGTACCGATCCCGATCAGGGCCGCCAGCTTTTCCCTGGCGAGCTCGAACTCGAGCCCGGCGTCGATGACGTCGTTCTCGTACTTGAGCCCCTCGAGCTCGATCTTCCGGAGCTCGGCGTCGGAGATCTCGCCGGCCGAAAACCGCGCGCGGGAAAGCCGCACCGTTTCGGCGTAGCGATCGCGGGTCTCGAGGCTGAGATCGCGCTCCGATTGCTCGCGCACCACGTCGGCGAACGCGGATCTCACGTCGTAGACGATCTCGCGAATCGCGTCCTCGACCTCGTAGCGACGGTAGCGGATGGCCTCGTCGGCGGCGCGAATGCGCCCGCTCCGCTTCGCCCAGACGTCGATCACTTCGCTCACGCCGACGGTGTGCTCCGGCTCCGAAAAGAACCCGGGATGCTCGGGCGTGTTCGCGTAGCCTCCGCGTCCGATCACCAGGTTCTGGATGCTGTAGGACAGCGTCGGGTTCCAGTAGACGCCCGCGGCGACTCGGTCGAGCTCCGCGGCCTCGATGTCGAGCTTCGCCGCGATCACGTCGCGATTGCGCTGGAGCGCGATGCTCACGGCCTCATCCATCGTCAGCGCGGGAAGCTTCGGCTCGACCGGCGGAACGTAGGTCAACGGCGTCGCAAGCGACGCGGTCGGCGGCGCGAGGAGTTGCCCCGTTGCCGGTGTTGCCGGTGTTGCCGGTGTTGCCGGTGTTGCCGGTGTTGCCGGCGGGGCGGGCGCCGCGACGGGCACCGTCTTCGGCGGTGGGGCCGCCACGGCGAAACGCGCGGTAAGCATCACGACGAACGCGACGGGCGCGCTCTGCGACATGAACAAGCGCCTCATGCTCGCACTCCTTTTTTTCCGTTCCGGGCGCTGCCGAACCATGAATCGAACAGCTCGTACAAGGTCGGCAAGAGCAGCATGGTGAGTAAGGTCGACGACACGAGGCCGCCGATGATCACGATGGCGAACGGACGCTGAGTGTCCGAGCCGATCGCGTGGGACATCGCCGCCGGCAAGAGACCGAGCGACGCGAGCAGCGCGGTCATGAGCACCGGACGGAGGCGCTGAGAGACGGCCTCGAGGATCGCGTCTTTCGCCTCGCCGCCGTGCTTGTCTCGCGCCTGCCGGATGTAGGTGATCAAGAGCACGCCGTCCATCGTGGCGACGCCGAACAGCGTGATGAAACCGACCGCCGCGGACACCGAGAGCCCGGTGTGCGTCAGGAAGAGCGCGAAGACGCCTCCGACCGTCGCGAACGGCACGTCGAGCAGTACGACCACCGCGGGCATGATCGCGCCGAACGTGAAGTAGAGCAGAAGAAAAATCACCGCCACCGAGATGGGCACGATGATCTCGAGCCGCCGCATCGCGCGTCGCTGGTTCTCGAACTCGCCGCCCCACGTGAAGTAGTAACCCTCGGGCAGTTTGACCTCGCGCTGCACGCGGCTCTGCGCCTCGTTCACGAACGAACCCATGTCGCGGCCCTCGATGTTGCACTTCAGCGCGAGAAAGCGCCCGCCTTGCTCGCGGTTGATCTGAGTGCGGCCGAAGTCGACGTGCACGTCGGCGAACGACGACAGCGGGAGCCGTGCGCTGCCCGCCGGCACTTCGAGGCGCTGAAGCGCGAAGACGTCGCCTTCCGCCGGACTCGGAAGCTTCACCCGCACGCCGACCTTGCGCTCGCCTTCCCAGAGCGACGTCGCGAGTTTTCCGCCGTAGGAGCTCTCGATGGTGTCCTCGATGTCCCGGACGGGCACGCCGTAGCGGGACGATGCGTCGCGGTCGATATCGGCGACGATGTGTTGCGCCTTGCCCGCTCGGTACACCTCGACGTCGCGCGAGCCGCGCGTTGCGTCGAGGATCCGGCGCACGTCCTCGAGCTTCGTCTGCATCAGGCCGAGGTCGTCACCGTAGATCTTCACGACGATCTGGCCGCGAATGCCGGAGATCGACTCTTCCACGCGATCCTTGAGGGGCTGGCTGAAATTGTAGAGCACGCCGGGGCGCTTGGTGAGCTCCGCCCGCATGGCGTCGACGACCTGTTCCTTCGTCCGGCCGGTGGGCCAGTCCT
>DATBBD010000664.1:0-18946 GCA_036271175.1 Polyangiaceae bacterium
GCGTCCTTTAGTATCCGAAGATGTTTGGAAATTGCCGGCCTCGTCTGCTCGAAATCGGCGGCCAGTGCGTTCACCGCCGCCGGCCCCGCGCGCAATCGATCGAGGAGCGCGCGGCGCGTCGGATCGGCGATGGCTCGGAACACGTCGGCTTCGGATCGGGCTCGACTCATTTGCGTAACCAATCAGTTACCTATATCCGCACACGCGACCTTGTCAACGACGTCGAGCGAGCGTTCGCGTGCGCTTCCGTAAGGGTCGTCGTCCTTTGACGAGGCCCCGGGTAAAGAGTGGAATTGGCGCCGTCCTCATGAGCCCGCGCGCGCTTCTCGTCCTCGGTCTCGCCCTCGTCGGCTGCGGCGGCATGGTGAAAGAACGCGGGCACGACGACGTCGCGAAGATCGTCCAGGAACGCACCGGCTACCGAACCCGCTGGGAAAAAGGGCCGCCGACCGACGCGCAGATCGCGAAATGGGTGAACGAGCTACTCGCAGGCGGCATGACCCGCGATCGCGCCGTGGAGATCGCGCTGGTCAACAATCCGTCACTGCAGATCACGTACGAACAGCTCGGCGTCTCGCAGGCGGACATGGTTCAAGCGGGGCTGCTGTCGAACCCGACGTTATCCGGCGGTATCGGCTTTCCGTTGAAGGGGAGCGGCAACGAGTACGAAGGGTCGCTCACGGAAAGCTTTCTCGACATTTTCATCGTGCCGCTCCGCAGAAAGATCGCGAAACAGCAATTCATCGCGGAAACCCTGCGAGTCGCGCATCAAGCGCTTTCCATCGCGACCGACGTGCGCAAAGCCGTCGCGGCATTCCAGGCGGAGTCGCGAGTGGTCGAGCTGCGAAGCACGATCGCGGAAGCAGCGCAAGTCGCGGCCGATCTCGCGCGACGGCAGCACGACGCGGGCAACATCGACGATTTCACGTTCACGCAAGAGACCACCGCATCCGAACAAGCGTCCCTCGACCTCGAGCGCGAGAAGTTGCAGCTCGTCGAAAAGCGCGAGGCGTTGAACGGATTGCTCGGCCTTTGGGGAAACGAAACCACGTGGACGTTGACCGAACCGCTCGCCGATTTGCCGGCGGGAGATCCGGCGCCCGATCACCTCGAGTCGCGAGCGATCGCGTCGCGGCTCGACGTGAGCGCCGCGCGGAAGCAGGCGCAACTCTTCGAGAACGCGCTCTCGCTCGCCAAAGGGTCGCGCTACTTCGGGCTCGTGCAAGTGGGGGTGCGCGCGGACAAGGACGCGGAAGGCTCCGTGAATCTCGGCCCGACGTTGTCGCTCGAGCTGCCGCTCTTCGATCAGCGACAAGGCCTGATCGGCCGGCTGGAAGCGCAATATCGGCAAGCCGAACGACGGCTCGCGAAGGTCGCCATCGACGCGCGACAAGAGGTGCGCATCGCCGAAGCGCGGCTCGCCGCGGGCCGTCTCATGGCGACGCGCTATAAGACGACCCTGCTCCCGCTGCGTCAGCAAGCGCTGAGCGAGGCGGAGCTCCTCTACAACGGCATGCAGATCGGTCTCTATCAGCTGCTCGCGGCCAAGCAGGCCGAGGTGGAAGCGTATCGCGCATACATCGAGTCGCTCCGCGACTACTGGATGGCGCGCGCCGACCTCGAAATGGCCGTCGGCGGCCGCGTCGACGAACGACGACCTCCGGAAGGAAGCGTCCGATGAACGAGCGACGCGAGAAACCCGTGATTCCCGCCGATGCGATCGGCGTCGCTCGCGACCGCAATCTCGACGTGCCGCCGAGAAACGACGCGACGAATACGCTATCGCGACGCAGTCTTCTGGCGACGGTGGCGGCGGGGGCCGTGCTGGTTCCGCGTCGCGCGAAAGCGTCCGAAGCGACGGAAATGCCGCCCGCTCCCGCGCCTCGGCCACGCTCGCACGGCGTGCGCGATTGGCTCGAGCCCGGCCTTCCGAACCGCGACTACCAGCCGGTCACCGTGCCGAACGGAACCAAGCTGCCGTGGAAGATCGTCGACGGGGTGAAGGTGTTTCACCTCGTCGCGGAGGAGGTCGACCACGAGTTCGCGCCGGGATTGAAGGCGACGTGCTGGGGTTACAACGGCGCCATTCACGGCCCGCTCATCGAGGCCGTCGACGGCGATCGCGTGCGCATCTACGTGACGAACCGCTTGGCGGCGTCCACGACGGTGCACTGGCACGCGGTGCTCATCCCGAACGGCATGGACGGCGTCGGCGGTCTGAACCAGAGGCCGATCGCGACGGGCGAGACGTACAAATACGAGTTCACGCTGCACCAGCACGGCACGGCGATGTACCACGCGCATCACGACGAGATGACGCAGATGGGGCTCGGCATGACCGGCCTGTTCGTCATTCATCCGCGCGGCCCGCACGAGCGCGTCGACCGCGATTTTGCGCTGATGCTCCACGAGTGGCGCATCAGGCCGGGCGCGCATCGCCCCGACCCGAACGAGATGGTCGAGTTCAACGTGCTCACCATCAACGGCAAGGTGTTCCCCGGTACCGACCCGCTCGTGGCGAAGACCGGGCAGAAGGTCCGGATCCGGATCGGTAACCTGAGTGCGATGGATCATCACCCCATTCATCTGCACGGCTATCGGTTCGCGATCACCGAGACCGACGGCGGACAGGTTCCCAAGTCGGCGCAGCAACCGGAGACGACCGTGCTCGTGCCGGTCGGGAGCACGCGCACCGTGGAGTTCGTCGCGGACGCGCCCGGCGACTGGGCGATGCACTGCCACATGACTCATCACGTGATGAATCAAATGGGGCACGGTATTCCGAACCTGATCGGCGTCGACACGAAAGGGCTCGACCGCGCGGCGCGCTCGCTCATTCCCGGGTACATGACGATGGGACAGAACGGCATGGGCGACATGGGTGACATGTCGATGAGCGTCCCGAAAAACAGCATCCCGATGGGCGGAGGCCACGGAAAATTCGGCTTCATCACGATGGGCGGCATGTTCTCGATCTTCAAAGTCCGCGATCGACTGAAGGGTTACGGCGACCCCGGTTTCTACGAAGCCCCGGGCGAGACCCTTTCGATCCGCGCCGCCGAGAGCGACCTGAAAAAAGACGGCATCGACGTGAATCATCCGCCCGAAGCCGACGGCAGCGACGCCGTGCGCACGGGCTAGAAACGCTCGATCGAGGGGCTGCCTCGCGGTAGCCCCGCGTGCACCAGTTCTGTTCGTCGCTGGGCCACGCGATGGCACTCGAGCGGACCAGGCGCGCGGGGCCGCCTGCCCTCCCCTGCCGCCGCGGCTCGGGGCGGCGGCTTTGGGGAGGGCGACGCGCGGAGCGCGGCGGGGTGGGGCACCCCATCGGGCAATCCATGCGCTAGATTCGGCGCGCATGTCGTTCTGGTGCTCGTTCCGCTCGCTCGGTCGTCCGCTCGTCGCGCTCGGCGCGTTCACCTTGCTCGCCGCTCACGCGACGGACGCGCGGGCGTTTTCGCACGTGGTGATGAAAGGCGAGACGCTCGCGTCGATCGCCGAGCACGTGTACGGCAGGATCCAATACGAGCGCATCTTGGTCGCTGCGAACGAGCTCGACGTGCAGGGCGGGTTGTCGATCGTCGTCGGGATGCGGCTCGAAGTTCCGGCGCTCGGCTACCGGCGCGTGAAGAAAGGCGAGACGTGGCAGACGCTCGCGGGCGAGCTCCTCGGTTCGCCGAAGCGCGCCGACGTGCTCGCCATCGCGAACGGCACGAACCCCTGGCTCCCTTGCGACGAAGGCGCGGAAATCGTCGTGCCGTACAACGTGCGCGTCATCGTCACCAGCCCCGACACCTTGCCGCAGGTCGCGTATCGGTATCTCGGCGACGCGAAGAAGGCGTGGATGCTCGAGCAGTACAACAACATGAAAGGCGTGGAGCTCGCGCGCGGCGACGTCGTGCTCGTACCGCTCACCGATTTGCCGCTCACCGACGACGGCCGGCGCGAAGCGGGCGCCGCGGAAGCGCTCGGCGCGACCGAAGCTCACGGCGAAACGCGCACCGGCCAGCGCAAAGTCGCGGCCGAAATTCCGTCGCTCATCGCCGACGTGCGCGGCGGCCGATACGTCGACGCGATCCGGCTCGGCAATGGGTTTCTCGCGTCGACCGATCTGTCGGTGCACGAGCTCGCGGTCGTGCACCGGCAGCTCCTCGAAGCGTACGTCGCGCTCGGCGCCGCGGGGCTCGCGAGCGCGGAGTGCAACGCTTGGCGAAAAGTCGAACCGAACGCGCCGCTCGATCCGAACTGGGTGAGCCCGAAGATCATCGCCGCTTGCGAGCACTCGATCCCGTGATCCCCGAGACGCCTCTTCGAAAAGCGCTCGACTGGGGGCGGCTCGCGCCGCTCTCGGTGCGAGCACGCGCCGTCGCGGAGGGCGTTTACTCCGGTTCGCATCGGAGCCGAAAACGCGGCTCGGGCGTCGAGTTCGGCGGACACCGGGCTTACGTTCCCGGGGACGATCTCAGGTTTCTCGATCGGCGCGCGACGTTGCGGCACGACCGCCTCTTGGTGCGCGAATTCGAGACCGAGACGGATCGCGGCGTCCGGCTCGTCGTGGATGCGTCGCGCTCGATGGCGTATCGCAGCGAGGGCGCCCCCGGCGCGAAGCTCGCGTACGCGGCGCTCGTCGCCGCGGCGCTCGCCCGCGTCGCGCTCACTGGCTCGGACACGGTGTCGCTCGACTTCATCGGCGGAGAAAACGCACGGCCGCTCCCGCCGCTCTCGGGGCTCGAAGCGTTCGAGCGCATCGTCGACGTGCTCGAGCAAGTGACGCCCGCGGGCGACGTGCTCGTCGATGACGACGCGCTCGATCGCACCTTGGTCCGGGTCGCTCGGCGCGCGCGACGCGGCGTGGTGATCGTCGTCGCGAGCGATTTTCTCGATCTGCCGGACGGCGCCGCCGACCGCATCGCGGCGCTCGCGTCGGGCGGCCGCATCGTCGTCGGGGCGCGCATCCTCGACCCGGCCGAGGTGACGTTTCCCTTCGAAGGCCCGGTGCAGCTCCGGTCGAGCGAGGGCGCGATTCACGTCGAAACCGACGGCACGCACGCGCGCGCCGGGTACCTCGCCGCGCTCGACAAAAAAATGGCCGGCTTCCGCGAGCGGCTCGTGGGCGCGGGCGGCCGGTTCGTCGAGGCGACGAGCGCCGACGATCCGATCCGCGTCGTTCAGCGCTTGCTCGAGGCCGTGGAAGGCGCCGGATGAGCTTCGTCTTCTGGGCGGCCCTCGCCGTCGCCGGATTCGTCGTCGGTCCGATCGTCGCGCACCTCCTGCGTCGCGGGCGGGCGCGCGAACGCGAATTCCCTGCTGCGGCGCTGGTGCCGCCGCTCACGAGCACCGCGCGCCAGCGGAGCCGGCTCGAGGACTACCCGCTCCTCGTCTTACGTGCGGCGATGATCGTCGGGCTCGCCGTGCTCGGCGCGACGCCGCTCGTGCGTTGCCAGCGGCTCTCGCTCGAGCGAAACCAAGGCGCGTCGGTCGCCATGGCGTTCGTCTTGGACGACTCGCTCAGCATGCGCGACGTCCTCTCCGACGGCACGTCGCGCTGGGACACCGCGAAGAAAGGCGCGAGCGATTTGCTCCACTCGGCGCGCAGCGGCGACTCGGTGGCCATCGTCCTCGCCGGACGGCCGGCGCGGATCGCGCTCGCTCCGACCACCGACCTTGCCGCAGCGAGGCAAGCCCTCGACGATCTCCGCGTGTCGGATCGCGCGACGGACCTCGGCGTCGCAGTCGCGCTGGCCCGGACGGCGGTGCGCTCGTTGCCGCAGAAGGATCGCCGGGTCGTCGTCTTGAGCGATCTCGCGGGCGACCCGATCGAAGACGGCGCGCCGGCGGCCGTCACGCCGCTCGCGTCGCTCGCCGAGCCCGCGGGCGACTGCGGGATCACCGCGGCGGAGCGTCGCGCCGGACACGTGACGGTCTCGGTCGCCTGCTCGTCGGACGACGCCGCGAAGAACCGCGCCGTCGAAGTGCTGGTCGGTGAGGTGAAGGCAACGAGTGGCGGCCCCGACGCGGGCGCGAAGCGGGCCGCCAAGGGAGACGTGCTCGCAACGTCGCATCTCGGACCGCGGCGCGGTGAGCAAACGCTGTCGTTCGACGTTCCGGCGCGCGGTGACGTCCTCGACGCACGCCTCACCGGCCACGACGCCGCCGAGCACGACGACACCGCGCCGGTGTCCCTCGAAACGACCGCGCCGGTGGTCGGTGTCGTGGCCGATCCGTCGGAAGCGTCGGCGAAAACCGGCGGTCCGACGGTCATCGAGCAAGCGCTCGGCGCGCTCGGCCAAGGCTGGGTCGCGCGCCCCCTCGCGTTCGTCCCCGACGACGAGAACGGCCTCGACGACGTCGGCGCGCTCGTCATCGACGACCCGCCCGGGTTTTCGCCGGAAGCGCGGGCGGCGCTCGCGCGGTTTCTTCAGCGCGGCGGCGTGGGTCTCGCGCTCCTCGGCCGTCGCTCGGCGTCGACGGAGCTCGGGTTTCCGCTCGAACCGTTCGCGCGCGGCGCGGTGCGCTGGGAAGAAGCGTCGGGGCTCGGCATCGACGCGATGTCGATCGGCTGGCTCGGCGTGGAAGGCAAGAGCCTCGCCGCGATCGCGCGACGCGGACGCGCGCGCCTCGACGGCACCGAGCTCGACGGCGCGCGCGTGATCGGGAAATGGAGCGACGGCGTGCCGTGGATCGTCGAACGCAAGGTGGGGCTCGGCGTGGCGACGACCGTCGGATTACCGGCATCGCTCGACGACAGCGACCTCGCGCTCCGTCCAGGCTTCTTGTCGCTTCTCGACCACGTGCTTCATCAGGCCGAGAGCCGCAAGGGGTCGCGAAGAACCGTGGCCGGCGTTCCCTGGACGTTCTCCGCCGCGAAGGACGTCGCCGTGACGGGCCCCGACGGCCCGGTCGTCGTGACGACCGAGCACGGCGACGCGGCGTGCACCGGAGGCGGCGACTGCGAGGACACGGTCGAGCGCGCCGTCCCCGCGGTTCGTGGCCGCTACACGGCGAAGATCGGCAGCGACGCCGAAGAGCGGACGGTCACCCTCGACCCCGCGGAGATCCTCGCCGAGCCGCATGCCCCAAAAATGAGCACCGCCGGAGCCTCGGCCGCGGGAACGACGTTCGTCGATTCGTCGCGCGAAGTCGCGCTCGTGCTCATCGGCCTGTTCGCCGCCGAGCTCGCGCTGCGAATCGGCCGGCGCATCGCGGCGCGACGAGCCGCGCCCGCGGCGTAAGCGCGACGTGACGGGCCGGCGCCGTTCGTTCCGACTGCATCGGCCGCCGAGCATCGCCGTGCAACCCCGCGGGTTCGATGCAAAGCTCCGCGGCGATGTCGAACCTCTTCGTGATCGAGCTCACCTACAAAGCGGACCTGGCCGAGATCGACGCCTGCATGGCCGCGCACATGGTCTTCGTGAAGAAGTACTACGCTTCTGGAAACTTTCTCGTCTCGGGCCGAAAAGTTCCACGCGACGGCGGCGTCATCCTCGCCGTGGGCGACAGCCGCGAGAGCATCGAAGCGATCGCCCACGAAGACCCGTTCCACACCCGCGGGCTCGCCGAAATTCGCGTCGTGGAGTTCCGGGCGAGCCAGCACGCCAAGGACATTCAGGCGAGAATCGAGGGCTGATCGGCGCCTTCGGCGTGCTCCCGAGCGTGGCCCGTGATAACCCCTTCGCCCATGAGATGGCTCGTGCTTCTGTTCGCCGCGGCGATCACGGCATGCGGTTCCGCGGGTCCGTACGGCTACTCCCGCGTCTACGAGCCCAACGGCGACGAGGAGCGCGCAGCGAGCAGCGCCATCGAATACGACCCGGTCATGGCGAAACGCTCGCCCGAGCAGTGGAAGGGCAAGACCGTCAGCGTGTTCGGCGTCGTGCTCGCGCGTAACCCCGGCTCGGGCGGCAACGCCGAAGTGAAGCTCAGCGTGCGCACGCTCGAGGCGCGCAATCTCTGCGACAGCAGCGACGACGACTCATGCCGGGTCACCGTGAGCGATCACGAATACGCCATCGTGCACGCCCTGCTACACCTCACGACCGACGACGACCTCGGCGAGCACAGCATGGGGCCGCGCTCGCTCGTGCGCATCGTCGGCACCCTCTCGGACGACGTCGACCCGTCCGACGGCGAGCCGATCTTGCTCGCGAAGTTTTACCGCCATTGGCCGCGCGGGTACTACGTGACGAACGCGGATCGGAAATTCTTGCGACAATGAGCTCGAAGTTTCGTCCCAGGTTTTTTTGTCGGGTAACCTTTGTCGCCCTCGTGGCGGCGCTCGGCGGCTCCGCCGTCGCGCCGTCGGCGCACGCCACCATCGTCGAGCGCGTCGTCGCGGTCGTCGGTGAACAGGCGATTTTGCTGAGCGAGCTCCGGGAGCGGGCCAAGCCGTTCTTGCTCCGTATGGAGCAGCAAAGCGCCGACGACGCGTCGCGCGCGGCGGCGACGTCGCAGCTCTACGGGCAGCTCCTCGACCACATGATCGACGAGGAGCTCGAACAGAAGGCGGCCAATCGCGCGAACGTGACGATCACGCCGCGCGAAATCGAGGACGCCCTCGCCCGCGTCGCGGCGCAGAACAACGTCACCGTGGCGCGCGTCGTCGACGAGGCCACGAAGAGCGGTCTCACCGAGGCGAGCTACCGGCAGGAGCTCCGGCGTCAGCTCCTCGAAGCGAAGCTCATGAACCTGCGCATCCAGGGCCGCCTCCACGTGAGCGACGACGACGTGCATATGGCGTACTCGAAGCTCGTCATCGACGAGCGCCGGCAGCAACCGTTTCAAGCCGCGTGGATCCGCATCGCCGCGCCGCGGACGCTTCCGCCGCCGGTCTTGCGCTCGCGCCGCGAACAAGCCGATCGCGTGCTCGAACGGCTCCGCGGAGGGGAAGATTTCGCGAAGGTGGCGCGCGAGACGTCGAGCGACGGCACGACCCGCGACAGCGGCGGCGCCCTCGGCGAGTTGAAACCCGGTCAGCTCCCCGCCGCCCTCGACGCCATGGCGCTCGAGCTCGACAAAGGCGGCGTCTCCGAACCCATCCGCGACGGCGACGACTTCGTCATTCTCAAAGTCGTGAGCCGCGGCGAGTCGCAACTCCCCGCCCTCACCGAATCACGCGACGAGCTCAGCCAGCGCGTCTACATGGAGAAAATGAACCAAGCGCGAAAGCGCTGGCTCGAAGGCCTGCGACGGCAAACGCACGTCGAAATTCGTCTTTGAGCGCGCCGCGCGCGAGTCTGAAAAGCCTCTGACTTCGCGCCAGCGGCGCGCAGCTTTCACCACGAGCCCTCGCGCTCTACAATCCGTGAATGGGCGCAGGGCAGCTTCCCTCGGCCGTCACGGTGGCCCTCGGACGATTTACGTCGGCCGTCCGGGCTCGGTTCGGCGAGCGCGTGCGGGAGCTCACCTTGTTCGGCTCACACGCGCGCGGCGAGGCACATGACGAAAGCGACGTCGACGTCCTCGTCGTGATCGACGGACTCACCGAGTCCGAGCGACGCGACGTCATGGGCCTCGCCTACGACGCCGACGCAGCCGACCGGCAAGCCTGGGTGGGCCTCGCCCCCTTGCCGTACGCCACCACGCAAGCCGACGAGCTCCGCGCCAGAGAGAAACGCCTACTGCTCGACATCGGGCGCGAGGGCATCGCGTTGTGACTGGCGACAATCGACGCAAGAACATCGCCGCCGAAGTACGCGGCGGCGACGAATCCCTCGAGTCCCCGCGCGCGTTGCTTGAGCGAGGTTCGTGGCTCTGAACGGCTCGGTCGCATCGGCGCGCCGGGTCTGACGACGACGTCGCGGTCCGCGTCTCCGCGGGTACGCCGACGCCTCGCGCTGCCACTTTGGCAACCCCGCGAAACACCGCGCCAAGCTGGCGCGACATCGCGTCCAATCACCGCCGCTTTTGGTGGCGTTTCGCGAATTTGCAACGCGGCACGCTCTGTGCTCAATGTCCCGCCGGAGCGGAACCCCATGCGAGCGTTTTTCAACCCGGGCCGACTCGTTTCCGGAGCGGCTGCCGCGTCGTTCGTCGCCGCTGTCGCGCCGATGGCGTTCGCGCAATCGGTCGCGCTGCCGCTGGCCGGCACCGTCATCCCCCGAGTGCCCTTGCCGCAACGGGCGACGTTGATGAAGCCCAATTGGATCAACCGCGCGGATTGCATCGCGGATGAACAGCTCACGTTCGCGATCGGGCTCTCGAACTTCGCGGGATACGCGCTCGAGGTGTGGGCCGGAGCGGCGACCTGCAGCGATCAGATATCTCGCATCGGCAGCTCAGCGGCGTGTTGGCTCGTGTTCCGTCAAACGCCGCCGGCGAGTTTGACGAATAACACGCTGAATGTGACGATCGGCGCGCGCGATATCGTCGGACAGCAGTTGTATTTTACGGGCGACCCGCCGAGCGTGCCCGTCGCCCCGGCGTCGGTCTGCGATGATCAAGACCAGCCCGGGTCTCCGCTCTTCCTCGACTTCATGTTGGTCCAGGGGACGACGCAAGCCGGCACGATCGGGGAATGGACGGACATGGGGTACGACATCGTGCCTCCCGACCCACCGACGGGGGTGATGGCCGGCGTCGGCGACACGCGTCTCCACCTCAGCTGGACGTTGTCGACCGCGAGCGACCTCTATCAGTACGTGTTCTATTGCCAGGCGTCAGCGGACTCACTCGCGCCTCGCTACGTCGAGGGCGGCCCGGGTTCGCCGCTCGCCACGTTGCTCGATGCCGGCAAAGGCATGGGCTCGGGAGCCGGGCTCACCGACGCGAGCGCGGTCGACGCGGCGATCCGTGACGCGAGCCTCGAAAGCGGCGCGGGCGGCACGAGCGGCGTGATCGCGACGGGCACCGGTGGCACCCAGACGACCAGCACGGGTGGCACGGGCACGAGCACCGTCGGCCTCGACGGCTCGCTGACATTCACCGAGGACGGCGGCCCGGCGCAGGTCTGCGCAGCGACGAACCTCATTCCCGGCTCCGACCCGGTCACCAACAACTATTCGCAATACCAGCGTGGGACGGTCACCGGTATCAACGCGACGTCCGGGACGGCGACTGGCCTCACCAACGACACGCTCTACGTCTGCGCGGTGTCCGGCGTCGATGCCCTCGGGAACGTCGGGGTGCTGTCGAACACGACGTGCTCGACCCCGGTCGCGCTCACGGACTTTTTCGAGCTGTACAAGCGCGACGGGGGCAAGGGCGGAGGGTTCTGTTCGATCTCGGGTCAAAAGAGGGATCCGTCGGGCTATGTTGCCGCGGCCCTGGCGCTGTCGGCGCTCTGGTATTCGAGGCGGAAGAGGAACATCGCGTGAAAGTTTGGACTGCCGTCTCCGGCCTCGCCCTCGTGGTGGCGTGGTCCGCGCCCAGTCGTGCTCAAGGCATCGACGAGTTCGGCACTTTTCCGTCCGTGCACGAGGAGCGCGACGTCGAGTCGCCGCAACACGTCGCGTTCGAACTCCGGTTCGGCCGATACCGCCCGAACGTCGACAGCGAGTTCCAAAACGCACGCCCCTACGACACGATCTTCGGCGACAAGAACCGCTACTCGATCGCGCTCGAGCTCGATTGGCAGCTCATCAGGATCCCGTTCCTCGGAACGTTCGGGCCCGGCGTCGGCCTCGGCTACACGAAGTCGTCGGGGAAGAGCCTCGTCACCAGTGACCTCGACGCCGGCATCATCACCCCCTCCGACGAAGGCACGTCGCTCACGATCATTCCGGCGTACGTCGTCGGCGTGCTCCGCGCCGACTACCTCGCCCGTCGATTCAATATCCCGATCGTCCCTTACGCGAAGCTCGGTCTGGGCGCAGCGGTCTGGTCGGTCGGAAGCGGCGGTGGAACCGCGAACTTCAACGGCACGGCCGGGCACGGGTTGTCGTTCGGGCCGCAGTTCGCGCTCGGCGGCATGTTCTTGCTCGACTTCTTGGACCCGAGCGCGGCCAAGGAGATGGACAACGACACCGGCGTGAACAACTCGTACTTCTTCGCCGAGTGGTACGTCTCGGACATCGGCACCGGCGACCAGCTCCACGTGGGGACCAACACCTGGGTGCTGGGGCTGGCGTTCGAGATCTAGGACTAGAAAGCTGATCCCAACCGGGAAGGACTTCCGGAGATCTAGCCGCGGAGGAGGCGGCCGATGTGGGCTTCTTCCCAGGCGATGGCGCGGTCGTAGTGCTTGAACTCGCGCTCTTTGCGGACGAACTCGGGGGGGTGCAAGTAGAGCTTCCCCGAGACGCGGAGCGGCGCGACGAGGTGGTGCACGAGCTCGTGGTAGACGATGTAGGCGACGAAGTAGCGAGGCACCCATTTCTTGTCGAGAACGGGGTGAATACGGATGAGTCGCTCTTCGGCGCTGTAGCTGCCGAGCTTGATCGTCTGGCGGGCGGCTTCGCCGGCGCGGGTCTTGCGACCCCAGGTGATGAGCACGTCGCTGATACGACCGCCGAAGTACGTCTCGTTCACGCGCGCGAAAGCTTCGGCAAGGTCGTGCACCTTGCCGCGCGTGCGAAGCGGACCGCGAATCGTCCGCAAAGCGCGGATACGATGATTATTTTCCTCAATGTATTCGCCGACGATCTGCGACGAAGCGCGGTCGCCGGAAAGGACGTACTCGACGAGGGCGTCCTGCACCCGTTCGGGCGCATCGAGGAACATCATGTGAACTCGGATGCGCAGCGTGCCGCGCTCCCGGGTCTGTGAAATCATCCGCTGACGGTTGTCCGTGACCGCGAGCTGCACCGGCCCGGACGATCGGAGCTCGAGCTTCCGTTCGAGTGCTTGCCGAGCCCCCTCGTGCACGAAAATCTGCGGGCCGCCCGACGTGAAGAACAGGGGAAGCGACGCAACGCGCGGATCCGGGATGCGAACCGCAGCAGCAGCCGCCATACGCGGGATGATCTTGGCGCGACCGCGAGGCAGTGCCGCGCGTCCGTTCGACCAAGGGAATGCTGCCCGGAGAGCCATCCTGATCTGGGGGGTATGGGACGAGGTCCATGGCGTCAAGGAACGCAATATAGTCCACTCATTTCAATGAGTTATGACGGCGGCGGGGCAGCCCGCGAAGCGGGGCCCTAACCCCGCGATCCGCCGTCGGTTCCGGAACCTCGCCCCGGCATTTACCCCCGGAAGTGCCCCGAGGTCGTCCCGGCCTTCACCCCAGCCTACCGACAGGTTTTCCCCAGGCTTTTGGGGCTGCCGGGCCCTTCATTTCACTCAATTGACGCGGGCGGGGGCAGCCTTCTTCGCGGGGGCAGCGGACGGCGCCGCCTTCGCATCGCCGGCGTCGTTCGCTTTCGAACCGGAGTTTTGGCTATCACCGCCGGGTTTGCCGATCTTGAAGTGCTCGAGCAATCGCAGCTCGATCTTCTTCATGAGCTCGGGGTGTTGCTCGAGATACTGCCGCGCAGCGTCGCGACCCTGCCCGATGCGCTCACCCTCGTAGGCGTACCAGGCGCCGCTCTTCTGCACGATGCTAGCATCCGAGCCCATATCGAGAATTTCCGCCGACTTGCTGATGCCCTGACCGTACAGAATGTCGAACTCCACCTCGCGGAACGGCGGAGCCATCTTGTTCTTCACGACCTTCACTCGCGTGCGATTGCCGACGACGGCGAGATCGCCCTTCTTGTCGGGGACCGATTCCTTGATGGCGCCGATGCGCCGTACGTCGAGCCGCACCGAGGCATAGAACTTGAGCGCCTGACCGCCGGTCGTCGTCTCGGGGCTCCCGAACATGACGCCGATTTTCATGCGCATCTGGTTCGTGAACATGAGCAGGCACTTCGATCGGGAGACGGTTCCGGTGAGCTTTCGCAGGGCCTGGCTCATGAGACGAGCCTGGAGACCGACGTGCGAGTCTCCCATGTCGCCCTCGATCTCCGCCTTCGGCACGAGTGCCGCGACCGAGTCGACGACGACGATGTCCACCGCCGCCGAACGGACGAGCATCTCGGCGATCTCGAGCGCCTGCTCGCCGTAGTCGGGCTGGCTGATGAGGAGCTCGTCCGATTTGACGCCGAGGCGCCGCGCGTAGGTGACGTCGAGCGCGTGCTCCGCGTCGATGAACGCCGCGACGCCGCCTTGCTTCTGAATGTTGGCGATGGCGTGGAGCGTCAGCGTCGTTTTGCCGCTCGACTCTGGCCCATAGATTTCGAGGATTCTTCCGCGCGGGTATCCGCCGATGCCGAGCGCGACGTCGAGGCCGAGCGAGCCCGACGAGACGACCTGGACGTCGCCGCCGATCGACTCTCCGTCGCCGAGGCGCATGATGGCGCCTTTACCGAATTCCTTTTCGACGCTGGCGAGTGCGACTTCGAGGGCCTTGCTGCGATTCTTGTCGTCCATGGGTCGTCTCCGGAATGAGCACACGGTCTCGGTGCTGCGCGGCTCGATCGATACGCCGGATCGCGTCCAGCGATGATGTCGGAAAGTACTGTGCGGCCGTTCAGATGTCAAGTTCGGGGCTCGCATGCGGCGCACCGGGCTCGCGTGCGATTCACTCCCCGGGTTTTGTCACGAAACCGCGTGCAATGCGCGTCTCACGACGGCCGCGAGCGGACATTATTTGTCAATCTTGCGCCCTTCACGCCGGCCGCTACGCGGACTCCGGCGCGGGCGCGACGAGCTTCCGAATATGGATGCGCTCGGCTCGGCGCGGCGACGCCTGCGTGACGACGAATTCGAGGCCGCGCCACTCGACCCGATCGCCGACGCGCGGCACCCGCCCGACGAGCTCCGCGACGAGACCGCCCACCGTCACCGCTTGAACCTCGTCGCTGCTCACGCCGAGCTCATCGAGGACCGAGCGCGCCTCGGCCCACCCGCGGCACACGAGCGACCCGTCCGCGCGCTTCGTGACGAACGGATCGACGCGATCGCTCTCGTCTTCGATGTCACCGACGATTTCTTCGAGGACGTCCTCGAGCGTCACGATGCCCTCGGTGCCGCCGTACTCGTCGACCACGACGGCGAGGTGACGGCGCTCGACCTGGAACATACGAAGTAGTCGCTCGAGGGTCGTCGACGCGGGAACGACGAGCGGTTTCGTCGCGAGCTCCGGCAAATCGACGGACCCGCCCGCCTCGTGCATCGTGAACATCAGATCCTTCACGAGAATGACGCCCTGGAGCTGATCGAGATCGCCGGTTTCGGTGTACGGAAACCGGCTGTGACCGGTGCGCCGAACCACCTCGAGGTTCTCGTCGAGGCTCCGCTGACCGGACAGGTACACGACGCGCGCGCGCGGAACCATCACGTCCTTGGCCTTCAACTCGCGCAACGTCGCAACGCCTTCGATCATGTCGGCGGTGAGCGTCGCGACCACGCCTTCCGTTCGACCGAGGGTAGCGAGGAGGCGGATCTCGTCGAGTGACGTGACGGGCCGCACCGACTTCGGGCTGAGGAACCGCGCGACGGCGCGCGTCACCATGAGCAGCGGGCGCAAAACCGTGACCAGACCGAGAACGCCGTAAGCGACGGGCACCGCGAGCGTCCCCGCCGAGCTCACGCCGATGGTCTTCGGCACGATCTCCGAGAACAGGAGCACGCTCAGGGTGAACGCGACCGAAAAGATCCACAGCGTCTTCGGATCGAACACTTCGCCGTAATACGCCCCGGCCACGGACGCGCCGATGGTCTGCGCCGTCGTGTTCAGCGTGAGAACGGCGGCGATGGGAAGGTCGATTTCACGCTTGAAGCCGCGCAAAATCTCGGCGGCTCGCGACTGCCCGAGCGCCTCGATTTGGGCGTGACCGACGCTGAGGAGCACTGCTTCGCAAATCGAGCAGAAGAACGACGACAGCAGCGCCATGACCACCGCCAGGGCAAAGACGAGCATGGCTCACCCAACAGTACTAACAATCGCGCGGTCTCGATGGGGCAAACTCGTGCCACTCGAGAGGGGCGCCGCTCGTCTAACGATGATCCGAGACTTTTTGGTCGACGCCGGAGCTCCGAGCCACCTCGACGACCGCCGGGGCCTGGCTCGTTTCGTCGGACGGCGGTTTGGTTTCTCGCGAACCTCGGGCCGTCGGTGACGGTGACGAGGGGGCGGGTCGGTCGCGTGGTTTCGCCGGCCCATGCGCAGTCACCGACGAAAAGAGACGAGTCAAGGGATGCGCGGAGGCGAACACCGCGCCGGCCGCGAGGCCCGAGAGGGCACACAAGAGACCGACGGCCGCCGTGCGGACGCGCGCGCGACGAAGGAGCCGTCGCGGTTCCGCCGACGCGGTGGCGAGCGCGGCGCGCTCTCGTTCGGCCGTGCCGGGCAAGCGATCCGTCGCCCGCCGTCTGAGGTTGTCGCCGAGCTGCTCGCCCGAGAGACGCCGGGCGATGTGGCCGAGCGCCTCCGACACTTCGCGGCTGCTTCCGACCCGCAGGTTGCGATCCTTTTGCAGACACTTTTCGACGAGCTCGGCGAGCTCGCGATCGATCGACGGCGCGACCTCGAGCAGGGGCCGGTGCGGCCGCGTGAGGATCGCCATCATCAGCGCGTTGTAGTTCTTCGCGCGGAACGGCACGACGCCCGCGAGCGACTGATAGAGCACGGCGCCGAGCGACCAGACGTCGGTGCGCGCATCGACGCTCTCCGCGCCGCGCGCTTGTTCGGGGCTCATGAACTCCGGACAACCGAGCACGGCGCCGTGTCCGGTTTGCGTCCGATCGTGCGAGCCCGGGCCGAGCGTCTTGCTCACGCCGAAGTCGAGGATCTTCGGAACGGGACGACCGCCCTCGGCGCTCTTCGCGAGAAAGATATTCGCCGACGAGAGATCGCGATGAACGATGCCGGCGCGGTGCGCGAGCTCGAGTCCGTCCGCGATCTGCGAGAGGTAGGCCGCGGCTTCGAGCGAGCTCAACGGGCCGGCGCGCTCGAGACGCGCTTCGAGGCTCTCGCCGGGCAGGAGCTCCATCACGATGTACGGCCGGCCGTCTTCGGCTTGCGCGACGTCGTACACGTCGACGATCGACGGATGCTCGAGGCTTCCCGCCGTCTCGGCTTCGCGCATGAAGCGGCTCAGCGAGTCCGGGCGCTCGGCGAGCGCCGGCAGGAGAAATTTGATCGCGAAGTTTTTCTTCGTGAGGATGTTGCGGGCCGCCCAGACCTCGCCCATTCCGCCCACGTCGAGCAGACGCAGGAGTCGGTAGCGTTCGGAGATGACCTGACCCGGTTTCACCACTCGCGATTTGAGCGGTACGGGGAAAAACGGCCAACAATCTGCACGACGGGCCGGCGGCCCAATTCGGACAATCGACTGATTTCAGGCAGTTGCCGAGATCAGCGCGGCGCGGGTCGCGGGGGCGCGCCCCCGCCTCCAGCCGCGAGCCGTTGCTGTTGCGACTGAAGAAACTGCGCGACCAGCCGCGACCGCTCGATCGCGAATTGTTTCACTTCGCGGTTCGGAGAACCGGCGAGCGCGTTCAGGAGGCGCGTGACCTTGTCGATCTCGCGCGCTTGAAACAGCGCCTCGAAGTAGTTGTTCGCGAGGCGGACGTCGCGCGCCATCTTCCCTTCGTGCGCCGAGAGGAGCTCGATGACCGACTTCAGATCGCCCTTCTGCCCGTAGAGTGCCGAGAGCGAAATGAGCGCGAGCGGGTCGTCGGAGTTGCGCTCGACGGCCTTCTTCGCCCACTCGACGGCCTTGTCGCGCGTCTCTTCCGCGGCCGAGTAGATCCCCTGGATCGCGACGAACGGCGCCGCGGTGTTCTTGTTGGGCGCGGCGTCGGCGAGGTCCTGCACGACCTTGATCGCCGCGTCTTCGTTTTCCTTCTCGCGCACGTGCGAGAAGAGATACGCCCAGGCGTCGACGCACGTCGGATCGATGACGATCGCGCGCTCGACGGCTTGCCGCTCGGCGGCGAGATCTTCCCGGGCACGGGCGACGCGCGCGAGATGGAGCGACGGATACGGGCTCGCGGGCAAGAGGTTCTGCGCGCCCTTCAACGTGCTCTCGGCCTTGTCCCACTTCTCGAGCTGCATCTGCGCGACGCCGAGCCCGAGCCAGTCGTCCCCGGTACCGCCGCTCGCGACGATCTTCGCGAGCACTTTTTCGGCCTTCTCGGCGCGGCCGTATTTCATGAGCTCCTGCGCGAAGAGCCGGCCGCGGGCGAGGTCGTCCTTGGCGTCGGTCCAATGCTTCTCGAGGCCGGCGAGCAAGTCCTCGAGCCCGATGGTGATCGGACGGCCTTCGGCGTCTTGAACTTGAACCGCGGGACCGTTGAACCCGAGGAGCTTCCACATGTCGTCGAGCGCGACGACGACCGGACCGCCCTTGAGCTTCTCCATCAAGTCGTCGCTCGGCTTGCTGAGCGGCATGATGACGAGCGCGTTCTGGGGAATGCCCCCTTGGAACGCGTTGACGGGAGCGATGATGGCGGCCGTGCCGGCGATCTGGAGGTTCGCCGCTTGCGGCGCGCCGTTGTCGGGAACGTTGGGCTGGCTCATGTCACACCTCTCGAGATTCGCCGCCGGCGCTGCCCCTCTCGGCTGCGACGCGGTGCGCGGGGGGAGCGATGATCGCTCGGCTTTCCGGCCCGCTGCGCGGCGGACCGTAGCAGCGGGTTTCGGGTCCGGCAATAGTACCGCGCGGGCGCCGCGACGCCCCGCGGCGAACCTCGAGCGCCGTCAAGCGTCCGCAAAAACACGGCGGAACTCGCGCCCGGCGTGGCGGGGCCTCGCGACGAGGGTTATAGATCCGAAGCTCATGAGCCCCGTCGCCATCGTGCTCGCCGTGCTTGGGCTTGGGCTGCTCATGGTCATCCACGAGGCGGGCCACCATTTCGTGGCGCGCGCCTTCGGCATGCGCGTGCTCAGGTTCAGCATCGGGTTCGGTCCGGTGCTCTGGCGCCACCAGCCGCGCGGCAGCACGACGGTCTATCAAGTCGCGCTGATCCCGTTCCTCGCGTACGTCCAGGTCGCCGGGATGAACCCCTTCGAGGAGGTCGATCC
>DATBBD010000665.1:0-2275 GCA_036271175.1 Polyangiaceae bacterium
CGCGCGGTCGTCGCCTATCGAACGCAAGCGCCTCCCGAGCCGGGCATCGTGTGGCGCGTTCGTCTCGAGGGGCAAACGATGGACGAGATGTACGCGAGCTGGGTGGGTGCGCGTCCGCCTCCGCTGTTCGGTGCTTATCCCGACGCGAAGGTGATGGCGGTCGCGAAGTCGCTCGAAGTGCAGGGGCCCGTATCGGTGCTCGACGTCGGGGCCGGGACGGGCCGCAACGCGATCCCGCTCGCTCGCGCCGGCTACGCGGTGACCGCGCTCGAACCGGTGCCGGTGTTCGTGGCGGAGCTCCAGAAAGCGGCGGTCGCCGCCGGCGTCGCCGTCACGGTGCTCGAAGGCAGCGCGCTCTCGCCGGAGCTTCGGTTGCCGCAAAGCGCGTTCACGTTGGCGGTTCTTTCCGAGGTCATCACGCACTCGCGCGATCGCGACGAGATGCTCGCGCTGGTCACCAACGTTGCAGCGGCGGTCGCGCCGGAGGGTCGCATCTTGTTCAACGCCTTCGTCGCTCTCGAAGGGTACAAGCCGGATGCCGTCGCAAGGCAGGTGTCGGACATCGCCGGGTCGGCGATCTTCACACGCGGAGAGCTTGCGATGCTCACCGAGCGGTTACCGCTCGAACTCGTCGCGGACGAGAGCGCGCACGACTACGAAAAGGCGCACCTTGCCGCCGAGGCGTGGCCACCGACGCTGTGGTTCGAAGATTGGGCGCACGGCCGCAACGTGTTCGCCCTGCCGCCCGCAAAGGTTCCATTCGAGCTCCGTTGGTTCGAGTTCCGGCGACGCTGACGCTACGGCGAAAGCGCCATCACCCCGGAGGCGCGTAAAACGTTCGCTCCGGTGGGAGCACGCTGCCCAGTTTCGCCGCTCGTTGACGCGACCCGAATTACGGAGTATCAGCTTCATAATGGCACGACCACAGAGTGTCACCGACGACGAGGTGCTCGCCGCGGCGCGGGCCGTCTTTCTCGAGAAAGGCGTCACTGCGACGGTGGACGAAGTGGCGGCGCGGTGCGGGGTGGGCGAAGCGACGGTGTTTCGTCGATTTCCGACGAAGCAGGCGCTGTTCGTCGCCGCCATGGACGCGGAGAGTGAGCCGGCGTGGGGGCAGTGGTTCGCCGAACGGTGGCCGCCTTCGGGCGACGCGGGCGTCGATGGGGTGCGTGAAGCGCTCCAATCGGTCGCGAACGAGATCCTCGCGACTGGGC
This sequence comes from Polyangiaceae bacterium, assembly GCA_036271175.1. Taxonomy (GTDB): domain Bacteria; phylum Myxococcota_A; class Polyangia; order Polyangiales; family Polyangiaceae; genus DASZVB01. Next base: position 1,215 of record DATBBD010000665.1, read on the forward strand.
GAAAAATGATGCCGCTCATGCTCATGAAGATGTCCAACCCAGGGCTCTGGATGTCGCGGGAAAGGCCCCCGATGCGGGTCGTGCGAGCGACGCAGTTGCTGACGCAATTCTTCAGCTGGCAGATCGAATCGGGCTACATCAGTGTGAGGGATCCTCGCGTCGCCGCGCGCATCTGGCTGGGGGCGCTCCAGCACTGGATCATGTTCGAGGCGTTCATGAAGCCGCTCGATAACGTGCCGGCGGAATTATTCGTCGAAGAACTCGTCGATCTTTTCTGCGCGCCGCCCGTGCGACGAAAGAAAGCGCGACGCACATGAGCCCGCGATTACGGAGTACGAGCTTCGAAAAGTGGGGGGTGGTCATGGCGTGCCTCGCGACGGCGATCGCCGTCGCGTTCGCCGGAAATGCCCGCGCGGAGCGGCTCCTGTCGCTCGACGAAGCCCTCGCCCTCGCGCGGGCGAACAACCGCGATCTGCGGGCGGCTCGCGTGCACCTCGAGGGCACCGCGACGAGCATCGCGCTCGCGTGGGCGGCCCTGCTCCCGCAAGTGAGCATGCAGGGCAAGTACACTCACAACTACAAGAACGTGGAACTCGACCTCGGCGCGCTGTCGCAGTCGGTGACGGGTCTCGGCGACGCCATCAAGGGCGCGTCGACCAACCCGGCGGAAACGGCGGCCATCAACCGGTTCGAGCAGAGCTTGACCGCAGCGACGGCGGGGCAGCCGCCGATCGTGATTCAAAAAGGCGAGCAGCTCGACCTTACCGCGAACGCCACCGTGCCGCTCATCGTGCCGTACGCGTACGCGGCCGTGTCGTCCGCGAAGCTTGCGCAACGTTCGAACGCGGCGAATCTGCAGGTCACCACGGCAACGGTGCTGCTCTCGGTCGCGCAGGCTTACTACGCCGCGGCCGGCGCCGACGAGCTCACCCTGGCTCGGCATCACGCGGTTACCGTCGCGACCGAGACCGAGGACACCGCCAAGGCCCGCGTCGCCGCGGGCTTCGTCAATCGCGTAGAGATGACTCGCGCCGAGGTGGCCGTCGTGCGGGCTGGGCAAG
>DATBBD010000666.1:0-4085 GCA_036271175.1 Polyangiaceae bacterium
CACCGTAAATCGCGGCGAGCTCGGCGCGGGACCGCCCGTCCACGGCGTTCAGGTCGAGATTCGGGACGCCGTGATCCACGTGCGCGGCCCGACGTTGTTCTCGAGCTATTTTCCGAGCGACGCCGGAGGACGGCGACCCGACGCCGCAGGCTGGTTCGAGACCGACGACCTCGGACGCTTCGACGCGAGCGGGAACCTGCACGTGCTCGGACGTCGCTCGGACCTCGTGATTACGGGCGGCGAAAACGTCGTGCCGAGCGAGATCGAGGCGGTCGTCGAACGGTGCCCCGGGGTGCGTGCGGCGTGCGTGTTCGGCGTCCCCGACGACACGTGGGGTGAGCTCGTCGCCGTCGCCATCGTTCCGGACGGCGCGCGCGACTCGCTCGAGACTCTCGAAGCGGCCCTGGCGCGCCACGTGAGCGAACATTTATCGCCCCATCGCCGGCCGCGACTCGTTCGGTTCGTCGAGGTCTTCGAAGTGACGCCGGCGGGAAAGCTCGACCGCGGCGCGACCGCGCGGCTGAACGGCCCTCATCTCCGGCGTTTCCTGTGAGCCGGAAAAGAACCTTCCCCAGTTTCTCCCGCTCAAGCGGCGGGTTGTGGTAGCCGTTTTCCCCGTCATGCGAGTCCGCAAATCGTTCCTGCTCGTCGTCGCCCTGGCCTTCCTGGCGCCCGCCGCCGGAACCGCGCGCGCGGCGAACGAGCCCCCGGCCGCCGCGGCCGTGCCGGCCCCCAAAGCGGCGATCGCGGACGTGCCCGACGCCGGAAATTCCGGGGAAATGACCGAGGACGAGGCCGCACCGCCGCCCGAACCGGCCGCAACGCCGGTCGTTCCTCGTGAGCCCGCGGTCAAAGCGCCGCAAGGCGAGCCGGCGAACGGCGCTCGCTCGGTCACGGTCGGCAAAGGCGACACCCTCGGCGGCATCGCCCATCGCTACGGGATCACGAGCGGCGCGCTCGCGACGGCGAACGGCATCACCCGGGGCACCCCCATCCGAGTCGGCGAACGACTGGAGATCCCCGTCGCCGGTGAAACCGTCCATCTCCCGACGCGTGTCCACGTCGTCGCGGCCGGTAACACACTCGGCAGTATCGCCAAGAGCTACGGCGTCTCCATCGACGCGCTCCTCGAAGCGAACAAGATGAAGCGGACCGATCGGCTGAAGATCGGCCAGAAGCTCGTCATCGCCGACGAACCCGAGACGACACGCTCCGCGCCGAGCCGCGCCGAAGAACGCGCGGACGCCGAAAACGACGAGCGCTCGAGCGGCCCCGCCGACGCAGGGATGCAAGAGCTGTCGATCCCGGGAACGGCGCCCGCGTATTACTTCGAACCGACGGGGCCCGGTCGCTCCGGCATGCGTCCGGTCATTATCTACCTGCATGGCCGCGGCGCCGAACCCGGAAAATACTGCCAGCGCTGGGCCCGCGTCGCACGCCGCCTCGGCTGGCTCGTGTGCCCGTCGGGTCAAGAAGATCGCGGCGAGGGTAAACGCGGTTGGGGCAACAGCTGGCCCGCGGGGCGCCGCATCGTCATGGCCGCGATCGACGGGCTCCGCCGCAAGTACGGGCGACGCGTTCAGCTCTACGGCAACACGCTCATCGGGTTCAGCGAGGGCGCGTTCGTCGCGATGAACGTCGGGCTCCGCGAACCGCACACGTTCAATCGTTGGCTGATTCTCGGTGCGGATGCAGATTATTGGGGCGCCGTCGGCGTCGCGTCGCTACCAGAGGCTCGCGGCCATGTGCGCCGCGTGTATCTGATCACCGGAAAGCACGACGAGGTCGTCGGTGACGCCGATGAAGTGAAGAAGTGGCTCGAGCACGCCGGAGTGCCGGTGCGCGTGCTCACGCCGCGAGACATGGGCCACGAGGTCGCTCTCGAAGCGAAACCGGCGATGTACCAAGCCGCCCTCCGTTGGCTCGCCGAGGGCTGACGTGAGCGTCTCGCCGCGTGCGGCGTCGAGCATGAGCTCGCGGCGGGGCAGTTTGCCGCCGTTCGGGCCCTCGCGATCGACGAGCGGCGGTTCGCTCGAGAGCCGATTCGTCGTGTTCGGGTTCGTCGCGCTCACCAGCGTCGTCGCTTGTCAGAAATCGCCGGCCACGACCGACGCTCCGCCCGCGACGACGACCGCGTCGGCTTCGGGCGCGATCAGCGCCGGCGCGGCGACGGCCGCCGGGTCGGCGTCCGCGGCGCCGTCCGCGTCCGGTGCGAGTGCGGCGGCGATCGACCGCGTCCCCACAGTACCGGCCGCACCGCTCAACGTGCTCCTCATCACCATCGATAGTCTGCGACAAGACATGCCGTGGGTCGGCTACCCGCGAAACATTGCGCCGAACCTGACGAAGCTCGCGAAAGAGTCGGTCGTCTACACGCACGCCTACTCGATTTCGAGTTACACCGCGAAGAGCGTCGCGGCGTTTTCGACCAGCCGCTACCCATCGTCGCTCTATCGTTCGGGGTTCTTCTTCACCGATTACTCGAAGGCGAACACGTTCCTCGCGGAGGTGCTGCACGATCACGGCATCCGGACCATGGGCGTGCATTCGCATCTGTATTTCGCCCACGGTAAGCAGCTCGATCAGGGCTTCGACGTCTGGCAAGTCGTGCCGGGCATCACTTTCGACCCCGAGACGGACAAGAACGTCACGAGCGAGAAGATGACCGACATCGGCGTGAAGCTCCTCGGCGACCCGGCGAACACCGGGAAGCAGTTCTTCGCGTGGCTTCACTACACCGATCCGCACGATCAATACATCACGCACCCCGAGTCGCCCGACTTCGGCAAGAAGAACCGCGACCGTTACGACTCCGAAGTGTTCTTCACCGATCTCCACATCGGCCGGCTCCTCGACTTCGCGAAGAAGCAGCCGTGGTGGGACAAGACGGCGATCATCGTCTCGGCCGATCACGGCGAGGCGTTCGGCGAGCACGGCGTGTACAAGCACGCCTTCTGGCTCTGGGACGTCCTCACTCGAGTGCCGCTGTTCGTGCACCTGCCCGGCGGCACGCCGCGCACCATCGACGCGCTCCGTTCGCACATCGATCTCGCGCCGACCGTGCTCGACCTCATGGGCGTGAAGGACGCGCCGCCGTCGTTCGTCGGTCGCTCGCTCGGCCCCGAGATCCGTGGCGACGCCGCGCCCGACGACCGCGAGCCCATCGTGCTCGACCTCCCGCTCGACTCGCAGAACCCGCAAATTCGCGCCATCGTGAAGGGCGGAAAAAAGCTCATCGTGTACGGCAAGTCGCGGAGCGAGCTGTACGATATCGTCGGCGACCCCGGTGAGCTGCACGATCTGGCCGCGTCCGACGCCGCCGACCTCTCGACGATGAAGGCGGAGTTCGACCGCGTCTGGTCCACGATTCCGTTCGTCGAGTCATACGGCGGCATGAAGCTGCACGACGGCTCGACCGCCAACGGTCCGATGAAGCCCTGACCGCGGATGCCGCGTCGCATGCGATTCGAACGCAGAGGGGTGCGGAGCGCGGACGTCGCGCGGCCCCGCCTTTGAAACCACCGCGTAGCGACGCGGCGCACTTCTTCGGATACCGTCTCGGCGTGCCCCGGGTCATCGCGTCGCGCCGTCGCTGGACGGGACCAACGGCCCTACGGGGCCGCGCTGCGGAAGGCACCCTGATGATCGCGTGCCTTGCCGCGACGTATGCGAACGCGGCGTTCGCCGACGACGCGGCCATCGCCGCACCGGCGCGCCAAACCGTCGCTTCGACGCCGACGCCCGCCGAGGACGCTTACGATCGCGCGATGGCGTTCTATCGAGCCGGCGACAGAGTGTCGGCTCTCGCGGCCCTGCAGGAGTCGTTTCGACTTTCGCACGAGCCCGATCTTCTCTTCGATCTCGGCCGGCTCGAGCGGGAGATGAACCATTGCAAGCCGGCGCTCGAGAGCTATCGCGCCTACCTGCGTGCGGCACCGGAGAGCGCCTACGCGCCCGCTTCGCGCCTCGCGATCGAACAGCTGGAACCCGAGTGCGACCCCCCGCCACACGTCGCGCGATACTGGACCGCGCCGAAAATCGTCGGTTGGTCGGCGCTGGCGGCGGCGGTGGGCGTCGGCATCGGC
>DATBBD010000667.1:0-4730 GCA_036271175.1 Polyangiaceae bacterium
TGTGCGACTTCGCGGGACGTCGTGAACGTTGCGTCCAGGGTATCGAGGAGCTCCGAGACCACGACGGACGGAGGGTACGGCGCATTGTCGCTGACGGCGCGTCCGACGTAGCTCACGACGAGCTGGTCACGCGCCGACAAGAGCGCTTCGAGGAACAGCAAGCGATCCTCGGCGCGGGTCGAGCGATCGCCGGGGAGCGGATGGTTGGCGACCAGATCGAAACCCGGCGCGTGCTCGCGGCGCGGAAAATTCGTATCGCTCATACCGAGTAGATACACGACACGAAATGGAATGCTCCGCATCGGAAGAAGCGCCGACACCGTGACGCCTCCGCCGAGAAAATTGCGCGCCGAACCGTCGCGATCGAGCTCTGCGGCGAGGAGCTCGGCGAGCACCTCGCGATGGATGTTCTCGACGAATCCGCCGCGCTCCGCGTTCTTCGCGACGTCTTGGATCGCCGCGGCCACGACGCGAAAATCCGCGCCGTGCGGCTCGTCCATCGAGACGAACTCGGCGAGCCGAATCGGAAGCTCGTGCGCGAACTCGGCGACCGACCGCGGCGATGCGAGGACGTCGTTCCATGCCGCGAGGGCCCGTATCGCCGACGACAGTTTGCCGACCAGGGCACCCAAATCTCTCGATGTCTCGACCGGCAGCACCCCGGCGAACAGGTCTACTCCCATGGCCTGGCCGAGCAAGAGACGCCGGAGACCGAATCGCCACGTGTTCTCTTCGGAGCGCGGCTGCCCGAACGTGGCTCGATGGTCGGCGTCGAATCCCCAGCGAATCTTGGCGGCCGAGAGCAGCGCACGGAGTTCCGGCAAGTCTTCGGCGTCGATCCCGAACTTGTCTCGAACGGGCTCGAGCTCGAACAAGTCGAGCACGGCGCTCGCTTTCATGCGGCTCCCGGCGAGCTCGAGCAAACGGAAGAGCGCTTCGGCGACGGTGTTGAAACCGCTCGGTTTGCGATCGAAAATGCGATGAGGAATGAAACCGGTCGCCGACGGATCGACGCCGAACACCGCGTCGACGAGCGGCGCGTAGGTGTCGATGTCCGGCGTCATCACGATGACCTGGTGCGGCTCGAGCGACGCATCCGATTCGAACCGATCGAGCAATTGATCCCGGAGCACCTCGACCTCGCGGAGCGCGCTGTGGCACGAGTGAACGGCGATCGAGCCGTCGCCGGGGCGAATCAATGCGCGTGCAACGCCGGCGTCCGCGGAGCGCTTCTTCCCTTCCAGAAGATCCGACTTGAGCACGTCGAGCATCGTCTTCGCGGCGGGCTCCGCGAAGTGATCGCTGATGCGGACGCCGACGGTGCCGCCGAGCACGCGTTCGAAATCGAGCCCCGCGCTGCCGAGCGACGCGACGAGGGAATGGAGATCGTCCTCGGACGCGCGCGACGGCGACAGCGTGAAGACGTGAAGCTCGCGAGTTTCCGCGAGCCGCGCGAGCACGCGCACGTAGACCGGCGGCAGCGCCGAGACGCCAAAGATCGACACGCGCTCGGGAACGGCGGCTGGGATCGGATGCGAGAGGAATTGCTCGACGCGCGCGCCGAGGTGCGGCGCGCCGAGCTCGGCCGTGACGGCGCGGAACAGATCCGGTTGCCAACCGCGGCCCGCGCCGGAAATCCACGCGGCGCAGAGCTCGGGGCGATAAACGGCGTACTGGTCGAAGCAGTACGCCACCTTTTGCGCCAGATCGAAGCGCTTCGACCCGCGCTCGTCGTTCGCGAGATACGCGGCGATCGCTTCGGCGCCAGGGCGCTTCGCGATCTCGGGCAAGAGCCGCGCAACGGCCCAACCGATCACGGCGCGATCGTCCGTGGCGCCGGCCGCGCTCGGCTCGCCGTCCGCGCGAAGGAGTTCGTCGATGAACGTGCGCGGAAATGGAAAACGCGCGTTCGACCAGATCCCGAGTCGACGCGCGAGTTCTTGCGCGAGCCAGCGTTCGAAGCCCTGGCTCGCCACGACGATGACTTCTCGTCCGAGCGCCGTCGCGAGCGGTGTCCGCACGACCGCGGCGAGCGCGTCGGCGAGGAGCTCCATCTTGTTGCTGCGGTGGACGAACAACGAGCGAGTTCGTTACGACGCACGGCGAGGCCGATCAAGCCGCAACGCGGTCCCGCGGACGGACTATGTCAGCGCCCTGGTTTTTTTGGGGCACCCAGCACGTCGCGCGCGTCGTGGTGGGGGCGCGACGCGCGCGATTCTTCGCGTGGTGCGCGGCTTCAGTGCGGCGTGATCTGCTCGGAACGATTCCGCATGCCTTCGACGGCCTTGTCCGCGGCGAACGCGGCCTCACCGGTGACGAGCGAGCTCGGGAGCGGGATCGGAAAATCCGGCACGATGAGGATCTCGAGGTTCAGGTTCGTCGAGTCCGCATCGATCTTCGAGATGCGCCAGCGCGCGTCGAGGCGCTTCACGTTGCCCTTCACGAGACGTCCGACGATGACTTCGCCGTCTCCGTCCGGCTTGGCCGGTTCGAACCGCACGACGCCCCACACCTTGGCCGCGCCCTTGAGGATCGGCACTTGGAGGTAAACGTCGGTCGCGTCGCCGTGGCGTCCGATGACGCGCGCCTTCTCGAACCGTTTGATCGCCTGTGCGTAGCCCCCGTAATCCGAGACGACTTGTCGAACGACGTCGATGGGCGCGTGCACGGCGACGCGCGCCGCGCCGGCCTTGATTCCGCTCAGCGGCGTCTGAACCTCGTAGCGAGTGGGCCGCGGGGAATCATCCGCGGAAGCGTCCGAAACGCCGACGGCAGAGGCGAGCATGAGGGACCCGACGATGAGAAGCTTGCGCGACATGCTGTTTATTTCCGTTCGACGCGCCCGGGAAGAAGGGCACTCGGCAGGACTATTTGCACCAAGCGTGCCGCGGGCTGTGGCGCTCGCGACCCGGCACGGCAACTTCAAAATGCGTCGCTTTTCAGGCAGATGCAAGGCCCACTCGAAGACGTCACAGCGATCTCACTGTCACCTGTGACGCTGCTTCACACTCAGGCGGCACAGGGTCATTCGCTTCACGGTGCGACGGGGTCCTCGACGGGGGCCATGGTGCAAGTGCCCGAAAACTGCACGCCTTTGTCCATGAAGATCTCCGGCGAATGGAGCGCGCCGGTCACGATCGCCGGCACATACAGCTCGATCGCCGAGCGCGCCCGGACGTTGGCGCGGACGACGCCGCCCTTGATGATCACGGTCGCGACATCGATCTCGCCCTCGACTTCGGCGCCTTCGCCGATGACGAGGACGTCTTCGCTTCGGATCTCGCCCTTGAACGTGCCGTCGATGCGAACCCGCCCTTCGAAGTGCAATTTCCCCTGAAATTGCGTCCCTTGGCCGAGGAGGGCCGTGATTTCAGTGGCGGGGGGAGGCGCGGGCATGGCGGGCGGCATGTTAGTACCAGCCCGGGGCGACGACGGTTCCGATTTCGAGCGCGCGGTAAACAAGGGCTGGTTTGGCCGACGCGTTCCGGGCCAGAATCCGCCACCCCGGATGCCCCGTTCGACGTTGGCCGCCTTGCTCGGGTTCGCTGCGACTCTCGGAGTCGGCGTGGCCCGGGCCGAAACGCCGCCGGCCGGAGTCGTCGTGACCGCTCCGGCGACGCCCCCGGAGACAGCTGCCCCGTTGCCGGCGCCGCCTCCGATGAGTGAAGCGCCGACACCGGCACCTCCGCCGAGCGAAGCACCGACGGCCCCGTCGCCTCCGAGCGAACCGCCGTCATCGCCGAGCGAACCCGGCGGACCGACGACGCTCGCGCCGCCCACGCTCGCGCCCGCTCAAATCGATCGCGGGACGCCGGTGACGCCTCCGGAGTCGGGCCAGCGCCGTCCGTGGCGGGATACGTGGCTCGTCTGGCAGAACACCGTGTCGTCGCAGACGATTCACATCGGCGGAAGCTATCAGAGCAGCGATCCGACCTACGAGATGAGCGTCTGGATCCGGCCGCGGTACTACTTCATCGACACCGACGACGAGATCCTCAATATCGGCGGCCGCGTGGACGTGATTCGCGAATTCACGAACAGCGACGTGACCACCGAGAAGGACGAAACGACGCTGAGCGACGCGACGCTGTACACGTCGTACGGACGGCGTCTCGCGGGACACGGCGACCACGGCACTTTCGCGCGCCTGGTGCTTCCGATCCTGACATTCCCGACGTCGAAGTTCAGCTTCTCCAACGGGACGATACTCGGCCTCGGTACCGAGCTGCGGTTGACGCAGGCGATGCCGCTCGCGGGGCCCGACTCGCCGGTGTTCAAGCGGCTCAGCGTCGCCGCCGCCGTGGGCTACAATCACACGTTCACTCGCGCCGTCGTGCCGACCGATCCGGAGCTGCGGCGGGTGCGCATGGAACCGGACGGAAATACCGTGCCCGGCGATCAGCTCGTCGGTGCGGCGTTTCCCGAGCACGAGCTCCAGCTCAGCGTACGGCTCGCCGCCGAAATCACCGATCGACTCTCGTTGTTCATGGAAGGCGCGTACCGACCGGAGTGGAAGTACGGCTTCGGCAACGTGTACGTGACGAACGAAACGTCGACCGGGCCGGCTCTCGTCGGAACCGGCGGGGCCTCGCCGACGCGCTACGTTGCGCTGACCCAGTTCGAAGCATTTCTCGACTACGAGATCACCGACGGGCTCGGCGCGGCGATCGGCTACATCAATCTCGAGCAGCAACCTGCTCCGGACGGACAGCGGCGCTCGATTCTTTGGA
>DATBBD010000668.1:0-4891 GCA_036271175.1 Polyangiaceae bacterium
TCCATTTGAAATTCCCGTGGAAGGCCGCGTTCGCGCCGACGGCCACGGCGGCGGCGCCGTTCACGACCACCGATGGCTCGATGGTTTCTCCGAACGTCATGCACCAGGAGAGCACGTTCGCGTACGTCGATGACGGCCAGGCCCAGATCGTCGCGCTGCCTCTCGCGGGTGGCGAGCTCACGGTGCTCGTCGCACTGCCTCACGGAGATCTCGCAACGTACGAGGCGGCACTCTCCGCCGGCTCGGCCGCGCTCACCGTGCCCGCGAGGTCAGCGGACGTGGTGTTGTCACTGCCCAAGTTCGACTTCACATCGCCGTCGTTTTCCCTGGGGGACGCGCTCAAGGCGATGAAGATGACGGACGCCTTCGACAAGTCGCTCGCCGATTTCACGCCGATGTGCCCGAACCCGCCGGACGGAGCGCGCCTGTTCGTGTCGGACGTCATCCAGAAAGCGACGCTCGCCGTTCAGGAGACCGGAGTGGAAGCTGCTGCGGCCACGGCCGTGATCCTCGGGGGAACGGACGCCATCCTGGAACCGACCCCGATGGTCGTGAATCGTCCGTTCGTCGTATCTATCGTCGACGCGCCGACCGGTGCGCTTTTGTTCCTCGGGCACATCGACGACCCCACCGTCGGCGGCTCGCCGTAGGTCGGGTCGCGCCTACGCGGGGCCGTGGAATACGGCTTCGATGTCGTGTCCGTCGGGATCGAGCACGAAGGCGCCGTAGTAGTTCGGGTGGTAGTGTGGTCGAAGCCCCGGCGCGCCGAAATCTTTGCCGCCAGCGGCCGTCGCGGCGCGATGAAACGCGTCCACCTCGGCTCGACCTTTTGCCGTGAAGGCGATGTGCATCGGCGTGATGTTCTTCAGCTGGTCCGGTACATGAAATGACGCCGGTCCCACTCCAATCCAAAATTCTGGCTTGCCCGGGACGCCGAACCCGCATGCAGACCCGAACTCCATGATCGGGGCGATGCCGAGCGGGGCGAGCGCCTTTTCGTAAAAGGCCTTCGAGCGCGCATAGTCGCTCACGACGAGCGTGATGTGATCGAGGATGCCCATGCGCAAAACTATACTGCGCTCGCCGCCTCGGTAAAGTAATGCTTCCCTCATCCCTCGGAGCAGCTGAGTGACGAAAAGCTCGATCCTCGCCGTCGTCGGCGGAACCTTCGCCGTGCTCGTCACGGCCGGCGCGTTCGTGGCGATGCCGTACTTGACGGTCTACGGCATGTACAACTCGGTGAAAAATCACGACGCCGCCGCACTGTCGTCCCACGTCGATTTTCCGGCGCTCCGCGAGAGCGTCAAGACGAACCTGAACGCGACCGTCGCCAGCACGCTCTCTCGCGTCGGCTCGGGTCCGCTCGGCCAGCTCGGCAACCTGTTCGCTTCGTCGCTCGCCTCGCCGCTGGTCGACGCCATGGTTTCGCCGGAAGGCGTGTCCATGTTGATGATCGGGCAGAAGCCCAACGCACTCACCCCCGCCGCTTCGGCGGCGGCGGATCCCGACCTGTCGATGGGCTACGAAGACTTCGGTACGTTCGTGGTTACGGCGAAGCCGAAGGGAGCGGCGACGGGGATCGATTTGGTGTTTACGAGATCGGGGCTCGGGTGGGTTTTGTCGGGGGTGAGGTTCGGGGCTTAGGCGGCGACCGCCGGGCGGCGAGAAGAGGGCGCGCGGGACGTCCTACAAATTCCCTTTCCAGTCGAAGCGGCGTTCGTGAAACGCGTCCCCCCCGGATTGGAGGCGATCCATGGCTTCGTTGGCGAGACGGTCGACGTGTTCGTTGCCGTGGTGGCCCGAATGACCGGCGACCCATTTCCACTCGACGTGCAGGTGACTGATCAGCTCGTCGAGGCGTTGGATGAGGTCGAGGTTTTTGAGCGGCGCGCCCTTGCGCTTCCAACCCTTGGCCTTCCACCCCTCCATCCACTCGGTGCAACAACCGATGAGGTATTTGCTGTCCGTGCAAACGAGCACCCGCGCGTTCGGCTTTTTCACCGCGGAAAGCGCCTCGATCGCGGCGAACATTTCCATGCGGTTGTTCGTGGTCTCGCCTTCACCGTTGGTGCGCTCGAGCGCTTTTCGGGTATCCGGTTCGACGAGCACGAAGGCCCACGCACCCACTCCCGGGTTGCCCCGGCATCCGCCGTCCGTAAAAGCGATGAGGTCCACCACGTTAGCGGCGCATCCTCGTCGAACGGGCCCCGCACGGCAAGCTCGACGACAATCTCGGAGCGTCGGAATATGTTCCCGCTTCGTCATGGTCCTTCGTCCGAAAACGCTCCTCCGCGCCGTCGTCGTCATTGGAGCCACCGCGCTCGGCACGGCCGCGCTCGTGCGCCCGATGGGCTCGCGCCCGCACCGCACCGCTATGCTTCCGAAGCCGCCGCCGCGCGATCGAATGACGGCGAGCGGCTTGATCGCCGTGGACGCGGCCGGATTGAAAGAGCGTATCCGCCGTTCGAGCGCGCGCGGCGTGGTGGTGAACGCGTGGGCGAGCTGGTGCGGCTCTTGTAAGGAAGAGCTGCCGCTCCTTTCGCAACTCAAGGGTGCGTTCGGCGCCGACATCGACATCTGGCTCGTCTCGGTCGACGAACCCGAAGGACAACCCGCGGCGAAGGCGATGCTCCACGAGCTCTTCAACGACGGGCCGAGCTTCGTCGTCGACGAGCCGCTCGACGCGTTCAAGACCGCGATGAATCCGCGCTGGCTCGGTATGCTGCCCGCGACGTTCCTGTTCGATCGAACCGCGAAGCTTCGATATTTCTGGGGCGGAACGGTCTACGAAAAAGAAATCACGCCGCTCCTCCGCCGCTACCTCGCGAGCGAAGTCATCGACGGCGAAGCCGATTTCTCGCTCGCTCCGGGCGCGACGACACGATGAGGTTCGCGGCGGTGGTCGTCTTGTGGCTCCGCACCTTCGTGTTCGCGGATCCGCTCGAGATACCGCCGCCCGAGGTGCTCGCGGCGTCTCCGGCGCACCACTACGCGAATCTCACCAACGACGAGGCGCTCGCGGAGCTCGCGCGCCGGCACATCGCGTTCGTTCGCGTCACCGAAGGGGCGGCGGGCGTGCGCCTCCCGATTCGGCTCCGCGGCGCGCTTCACGGCGTGTCGGTTCATTCGAGCTTGCCGCAGGCCGAGCGCGACACGACGCCGTTCGAAATTCTCGACGCGCGCCTCGCGCTCGCGTTGGACGACTTCTGCGCGATCTTGTCGAACCACGACGTCGTCGAGCTCGTGCATTTCACGATGTACCGACCCTCCGATCCGCACCCGGTCGAAACCGGAACCGGCCCCCTTCGTCACCCGGGCGGGATGGCGATCGACGTGGGCGCGCTCCGCAAACGAAGCGGCGCGTTGATGAGCGTCGCACCGCATTGGCCGCCGTCCATCGGCGCGAAAACGTGCGGGCCGGGCGCCCGGCGGCTTCCGACCCGTCGCGGCCGCGAGCTCATGAGCATTCTTTGCGAAGCCGCGGACTCGCGCTTGTTCAGCGCGATGCTCACGCCGCATTTCAACCGCGCACACCACGACCATTTTCACCTCGAGCTCACCCCCGACGTGAAATGGTTCATGGTGCGTTGAGCGTCACCCGAATCGTGTAGGCTCCGGCCATGGCTGACGCTCCGAAGCTCACGCTCTACGCCGAAAAATTCTGGTACAGCCCGTACGTCTTCTCGGTGTTCGTCGCGCTTCGCGAAAAAGGGCTCCCGTTCGACGAGGTGGCCTTCGATCTGTTCGCGGGCGAGCACAAGCAACCGGCGCATCGCGCCCGCATGCTCACCGGCCGCGTTCCGGCGCTCGACCACGACGGCTTCACGCTCGGCGAATCGAGCGCCATCGTCGAATATCTCGACGAAGCGTTCCCCGCGCCGAAGTGGCCACGTCTCTTGCCGGATGCGCCGAAGGAGCGCGGGCGCGCGCGCCAGCTCATGGCCTGGGTCCGGAGCGATCTCATGGCGATCCGCGAAGAGCGCCCGACCTCGACCATGTTCTACGCGCGGGCGACCGAGCCGCTCAGCAAAGAAGGTCGCGCCGCGGCCGAAAAGCTCTTTTACGTCGCCGAGCAAGTCATCCCCGACAACGGCGGCCCGCTCTTCGGCAGCTGGTGCATCGCAGACGCGGATTTCACGTTCATGCTCCACCGGCTCCTCTTGAACGACGAACCGGTGACCGACAAAGTCCGCCGCTACGCTCAAGCGCAATGGCAGCGCCCCTCGCTCCGCGCCTTCGTCGAGCACGACCGCCCCTCGAGCCCAGCTCATTGATGAGATCGGCGTTCACCGTCGAGTGGCCCCACCCAACCGAACGCCTGCGCGGTTTCCCAGCAGGCGAGCACTTCACGTGCAGACGCGAGTGCCGACTGATAGCGAGCTTCGCGGTTCTTTCCCGGTGAGTAAGCGCCTTCCGCCACGTTCAGGGGCACCGAGATGAGCGCGCGCTCCATTTCATCTCCGAGCACGGAAGAACGCTTCCGCAGCGCGGGTAGCAGCGGCGCCAGCCTTCGGACCAACTCGAGCACGACGTCATAGATCTTGAGTGTCATTCCAAACCTCCGTGATTGCGTCCCGACCGGGGACGACTCATCCCCGCCCGCGCGCGCAGGCCGCCGGCGGCCCCGGCCTGGAACCGGCCGAGCACGCGGGTAGACTCAAAATCCCCGGCGGCCCTTTTCTCCCCTCTTCCCCCTCCCTGATACTTTCGCCCTAGCCCTACCTTTACCCCTTCCCGCGCTCCGCCCCCTCAAGCCGCGACGCGTGGCCGACCGTCGAACAGAACTGGTGCACGCGATAGACCGCGAGGCAGCCCTCTTCCCTCATCCTCTCCTCGTGCTCTCGCCTTAGCTCTCAGCTCAACCCCGCGCTCGCGCTCGCGCTCTGGATAT
>DATBBD010000669.1:0-7223 GCA_036271175.1 Polyangiaceae bacterium
TTCTTCGTGCTGGTCGAAGAACGCGATCCGAAGTTTCGCGCCGGTCGAATCGCCGAACGCGTCTTGGTCGAGCTCGGCGCGCCGGTGCTGGTGCGCGGCAAGCCGCTCACCTTGTCGCCGAGTGTCGGTATCGCGGTGTTCCCCGACGACGGCGACGACGCCGACTCTCTGACACGAAAGGCGCGAGAGGCGCTCGGCCTGGCGGCGAGCTCGGGCGGCAACGTGCTCCGGTTTCCGAGCGCGCCGATGACCGAGCTCGTGTCGCGGCGGATGGCAATCGAACACGCCCTCGAGCGCGCGCTCGAGCAGGAAGACTTTCTCATCGAGTATCAGCCGCAGGTCGATATCGAGACGAACGAGCTGGTCGGCGCGGAGGCGCTCCTCCGGTGGCGCGACGATCGCCTCGGCATGATCGATCCGTCGGAGTTCGTTCCCATGCTCGAAAGCGCGGACCTCATCGAGGAGGTCGGCGAGTGGGTGCTCCGGCAAGCGTGCCAGCAAGCCGCGACGTGGGCGAACGCCGGTGAGCCGCTGAAAATCAGCGTCAACGTTTCGGCGAAACAGTTCATCCTCGGCGACGTCGTGCGCGTCGTTCAGAGCGCGCTCGCCGAATCCAAGCTTCCCGCGAAGTATCTCACCTTGGAACTCACCGAGGGCGTCATGCTGGACACGACGCCGGCGGTGCGCGACGCGCTCCGGATCCTCCGGCAGAGCGGCGTACGCGTCGCGGTCGACGACTTCGGCACCGGCTACGCGTCACTTCGGTACGTGAAACACTTCCCGATGGACGTCATTAAAATCGACAAGGAGTTCGTTCGCGGACTCCCGCTGAACGCGGAGAACGCGGCGATCACAAACGCCATCGTCGCGCTGGCGCACAGCCTCGGGCTCACCGTCGTCGCCGAGGGCGTCGAAACCGAAGCGGAAGCGGAATTTCTCCGCAGTCTCAGCTGCCGCATCGCGCAGGGTTACTTGCACGCGCGCCCGATGCTCGCCGAGCAGTTCTCGGCGTGGCGACGTCAGCGTTCGTCGCCGCGCGCGTAGCTCGCATCGCGGCGCGCTCCTCCAGCGCACCACACCGGCCGCGACCGGCGCGATCGTCGGATCCGGTCCGGCCACGCCGCGTATCCATGTGCAGTTCGCGTCGTCCCGATTTCGCGCGATCGTGGAGTTGCGGGTCGCGTTCCAGTGAGCGCGGTATCGACTTGTTTCGAGAACATCACGCGACGCGCACGCTTGGTGCATATTGTCGCGAGTGCGACGTCGCGCTTTCGGCACGATTTTCGAGACTTTCTTCACTTGCATCGTGTTTCGCGACGTGCGAATTCGCGCGGGCACCCATCGCAGTCGGCGACGCTCGCGGTACTCGTGCGCGAAAGGTGGGAGATCTGCTGTGACAAGTGCAGTTGCCGCACCTCGATGCGCGCGATTCGAACGGCGCAGCGACGTTCGATGGATTCCCCGAAAACTCGACGAAACGAGCGCGACGAGCGATCGACGCAGTTCCGCGACGAAATGAGTGCGATTTCCGATTCGAGTAACCGAACGCCCGGTCTCGAATACGTCACTCGCAAGTGAAGTCGGAGTGAACTCGCGAGATGACGCTCACGTCGCCGATGAAGCCTGCTAGCATCGTTTTCATCGAAGCCCGACGGGACGCGGGGCAATCGGTGAAGTAGAGATTTATGGAGCATCGCCTCTCGACGAACGATTTGGTGACCGAAGATCCTTTCGTGATGCCGTTCTCGGCGGGCGAAGTCATCGCCGGGAAATACGAGGTCACGGCGCTCATCGGAACCGGCGGCGTCGGGTTCGTCGTGTCCGCGATTCATCTCGGGCTCGGCGAGTCGGTCGCGCTGAAGTTTCTTCGCTCGGAGTTCACCGGCCACGCCGAGGCCGTCAGTCGGTTCACGACCGAGGCGCGCGCCAACTTCAAGATCAAGAGTCCCCACGTCGTGCGCGTGCTCGACGTCGGGGCGCTTCAAAGCGGCGCGCCGTTCATGGTCATGGAGCTGCTCGAGGGGCGCGACATTCGCGACGTGCTCGCCAGAGAGAGCCGGTTCGCCCCGGAGACGGCGGTCGAATACTTGCTCCAGACGTGTGAAGCCCTGGCGACGGCGCACGCCTGCCAGATCATCCATCGCGACGTGAAGCCCGAGAATCTGTTCCTCACGAAGGCGACTCAAGGCGAGCAGGTCAAGGTGCTCGACTTCGGGATCTCGAAGATGGCGATCTGCGGGTCCGCGGACAGCCGCTTCGGCCGATCGAAGACCGTGACCGCGCTCGGTTCGCCGCCGTACATGTCGCCCGAGCAAATCCGCGCTGCGGCGGACATCGACGCCCGTACCGACATCTGGTCCGCCGGGTGCGTGCTCTACGAGCTCCTCTCGGGGAAGCCCGCGTTCGACGCGCCGTCGCTGATGCAGGTGTGCGCCGCGGTGCTCGAGACCGAACCTGCGTCGCTCCGCACGCTCGTGCCGGAGATCGCTCCGGAGCTCGAACAGGTCGTCGTGCGTTGCCTCCAGAAGGACCGCAATCGTCGCTATCAGGACATCGCCGAGCTGGCGGCCGCGCTCGCGCCCTTTGCGCCTCCGCGGGCACAGGCGCTTGTCGAACGCTGCGAGCACGCTCTCCGCGGCGAGCGATTTCGCGGCCCCGATTCGGCGCGAAGGATGCCCGAGATCACCTTGACGACGACGCGGCCCGAAATGGGTGCGCCGGTGTCCGTCGCCGGCGTGTCGGTGGGCCGTACGCCGACCAGCGAGTTTCGCGGCTCGCGTTTCGCGGTGGCTCTCCTCGGCGGCGCCGTGCTCGCGCTCGCGGCCCGCCAATGGTGGCCCCACGGCGATCTGACGGGCGAGGGTCACGCCGCAGCGCATCCCGCGTCGCTCGAGGCTCCGCGCGCGACTTTGCCGCCGCCGAAGGGCGACGAGCTCGCGGCGAATCCGCCGCTGGTTCTGCCCGAACCCGCGACGACCGCGCCGCCTCCGACGGCTCGGCTTGCGCCTACCCTCGCGTCGAGCGTCTCCACGGCGCTCGCGACGACCGGTTCGGCTGCGCCCATCGTGAAGCATCCGAAGAAGCCGCCCGCTCCGCATCCGGTTCACAAAGACCAAGATCCGGACGTGGGTTTCTAGCCGCTGCCGCGTGACCCACGCGCGGGTCCACGTTTCGTCGCGAAGCGTGCGACGTCTCGCGCGAACGCGATCGGAAGAAACAAAGCCGGCGCCGAGCCGAGCGACGTCTCTCGTCGAAATGCGCGCGCCACATATCGGTCGCACCCGCGTCTCGTTCGAGACTCCACGAGTACCAAAAAACCAACTGCACCACTCGCGCGTCCTCGTGCCGAGGCGTTCGCTTCGATCTTGAATCGACTTAGAATCGCGCCTCGTGACGTAGACCGCCTGTCCGGTTCGCTTGTCATGTGCGGGCGTTTCGAAAAAACGTATTTCTCTTCCATGTCGAATGAATCGACGTCGTCAGCGTCACCAACCCACGGTGAACTGCAAGTGACGATCGAGCAGCGTCGTTCATTGTTTAGTTGATCTTTCTCTTCGCGAAGGTGCATCTGAAAGGGCGTGCGAACGACGGCATCATCACCCGACGCCGCAACGGGGACAGCCTCGCAGTGGCGCGGCGGTCCCGACGAACCGCTGTTCGCGGCGACGCTCAGCGCCGTCGCGGGCTACGTCGACACCGCGGGCTTCCTCGCGCTGTTCGGCATGTTCCCCGCGCACCTGACCGGCAACCTGGTCTCGGCCGGCGCCGCGATGTCGACGCACCTCAAGGTCGGCGTAGGGACGCGCCTCGCGATGATTCCGTTCTTCATGGCGGCGGTCGCAGTGTCCGCGCTCGTCGCCCGACGTGCGCGAGCGCAGGAGACGTCGCCCGTCGTCCCGCTGCTCGGTCTCATGACGGTGTCGCTCGCGGTGTTCTGCCTGACCGGCGTGTTCCTCCACCGCTTCGCAACCGGCGCGGACACGTGGGCGGTGCTCCTCATCGGCGGCGCGGCCGTCGCCGCGATGGGGGTTCAGAACGCGCTCATGCGCGAAGCGCTCGGCAGTTGCTGCGCGACGACCGTGATGACCGGCAATCTGACTCAGTTCACCATCGATCTGGTCGACGTCGTCATCTCGCTTCCCGGCTCGGACGCCGTGCGGCGCGCGTCCACCGGCGCGCGGCTCTTCAAGTTCGGATTGCCCGTCGCGGGGTTCTTGATCGGCGCCATCGCCGGCGGCGGACTCACGACGGTGTTCGGGTTGTCGAGCATCGCGCTCCCGACCGCCGTCTCGGCCCTGCTCACGGGCGCTGCGCGGCGGGGAGCGACGGCGCCGGAGGCCGAACCTCGACGGCGCGACATTCGCCGGCGGGTCATCACGCTCCAACCCGTTGCGGTTTCCGGCGGCCCCGCCGCGCCGATCGGCTGAACGCTCACTTCGCGAGCACGAAAGCGATGAAGCCTTTCGTGAAATGGTCGAACCCTTCGCCCGCCATTTTCTCGTACACGTCGGCGACGGTCGTGCCCTCTTTTTCGAGAATTTGCGGATTCGGAACGCGCCAGAGCGACGACTTGAACTCGAGCGGATGATCGTCCCCCGGAATGACGAAGGACGCCTTGAACGTCAGTCCGACTCCGACGAACACGCCGCGCGGCTTCGGGTTCATGTAACCGCCGGCCATGTCGGGCTGATACTCGACGAAGAGCGTCGGGATCGTGGCCACCTTCGGGGGACCGGGATCGGTGAACGTCGGCTCCGGTCCGACGTTCAGAATGTCCTTCGGGAACGAGGGGCCGAGAGCGGCGGTGATCTCGTCACGCGCCGCCGCCTCTCGGCGCGCGGCGTAGTCTCCATCGAAGTACTGCGACGGATTCGATTGTTTGCCCATGTAGTACGCGCTTCCCTTGACCGTGAGGTCGGCGAGCGCGACCGAGTCGGGGATACGTCGTACGAATTCGATGCCCACGTCGGGGCCGTGCACTTTCGAGTAGCCGAGAAGGCGCGTGAAAAACGACGCCACTGCGTCGCTCTTGCCCGCGGAGAACGTCGCGAGCGCCTTCCGATAGAGTTGATCCTTGGCGAGCTCCGCCGCTGGGCGCATGAACGGATACGCCGCGCGGCGCTGTTCGAAGTCGCGAATGGCGGTGACGCTCCCGGAATTTTTTGCCGCGACGAGCTCGGTGTCGAGCGCAGCGCGTAGTGCGGCATCGACCTCGGCCTGGATCGCCGACTGGGGATGTTCGGCCTCGAACTGCTCGACGGCTTCCACGGTACCGGCGCCGACGGCCGCCTTGAGCTCGGCCCTGGGGAGCAACACCCCCGACACGTCGCGCCGCGTTCCGCCTCGCGCGAGATAAGCGCGGTACCCCTCGACATCGTTTTCGCGAACCGCGGCGGTGAACAGGCGGCGCTCACTGGCCAGATTCCGGGCTTTCCAGACGAGCAGCCCCGCCGGGACCCCCACGGCGAGCGCCACGACCGCGGCGTAGGTCGCCCAAAACGGACGGCGTTTTCCGATGACGGCGCGGGAAGAAAATGGGCTCGAAAATCCACTGTCCACGAGTGGGTCCACCAGGGCGAGCTCGCGCGCGTGCTCGATTTTCAAGGCGTGCTCGTACTGGGCGCGCCCCTCCTCGAGTGCGGCAAGCGCCTGCTCGCCCGCGCCCGGGTCGTCGAGCGGAAAAGTGAATTCGCCTGCGCCTTTCACTTCGACGCGCAAGCGCCCCCCGACCGCCGTCGCTTTGCCGAGGTCGCCGTGTCGAAAGACGCGGAGCGGCTCCGCCCGGGCGTCGATCACGCCCACTGGAAATAGGTAGAGGCCCGGCTCGTAGGGCAGCCGTTCGCGCGCGTCGCGGATCGAGATGCCTCGCAGGAACGAAAACGCGGCGCCGACCGCTGCGGCAGCGTACGCGGCAACCATCGCCGGCGACGCAAGCGCCATCGCGCTCTCGAGGCGACCGAAACCCCGAGAAACGAGCCACACGAGGCACGCCAGAAACGTGGCCGCCATGCCGAACCAGGCAAAGTCCCTCAGGTCACGTGAAGGCTCGCGCAAAATAGGCGTTGGAACACCGACGGATCGCGTCGAATCCGCGAATCGATCCTGCACGGGTCGCTCCAACGTGTAGAAATCGAGATCCATGTCCTCCGCACCAGTGGCTCACACCGGGACCTTAAGGCCGTATTCAACCGGCTGTGCTCGGCGCTGCCAAGCGCGAAGCGCTGGGCCGAGACGAATCCTCGGGCGAGGGCCGTCGTGCGTCATGACCCGGCAGGGCCCCCCACCCCTCGCTTGGCGGCCTGGTTCTACGCACGACGGGCACCCGGGCCGCCCTTGAGCTAGGGTTTGGAAAGTCGAGCTTGAGCGCAAAGCACGTGAGCGCCAAACCCACTTCTTCTTCCGGACCTCGAATGGACGACCCGCACGTCGAGCTCGAACCGCCCAAGGACGGCCCGCGCAAACCGCGCCGCGCCGCTCAGCCGAGAGGCGAAGAGCGCAAGCGAACCCGCACCGTCGATCCCCTCGGACCGACTCACGAGGATTCGCTCAACGCGTATCTGAGTCGCATGGCGCGCCTGCCGCTCCTCAGCCGTGAAGGCGAAGTGCGCGTCGGCAAGGCCATCGAACTCGGAACGAAGAAAGCGCACGGCGCGCTCTTCGGTTGTCCGATCGCCGTGCGCGCGATGGCGGACATGGTGGAACGGCTGCGCGCCCAGAAGCTGCGCATCACCGACGTCATTCGCGACGCGGACGAAGATCCGGAGACGTTCGACGAGGTGGAAGCCGAAGAGCGACTCGCACGGCTCGTCGCGAAAGTGCAAAAGCTCGACGCGCAGCGCGAGACCGCTTCGAACGAACGACCGCGCGCGAACGGCGAACGGCGCGCCGGCGCCAGCGAAGAATCCGCGAAGTTCACCGAGCAGATGCTCGAAACTTTCGAGCAAATGCGCCTCAGCGAGTCGACGTTGCGCCAGCTGACCGCCGAGGTGCGCGCCGGGCTCGAGGTGGAGCGCCCGCCCATTCCGCGTCGTGAGTTGCTCGAGACGCTCGCGGTCATTCGCGAGGGCGAGGCGCAAGCGAACCGTGCGAAGGCCGAGCTCGTGCAAGCGAACCTGCGACTCGTGGTTTCGCTCGCGAAGCGATACACGAACCGCGGCCTGCACTTCCTCGACCTGATTCAGGAGGGCAACATCGGCGTCATGCGCGCCGCCGAGAAGTTCGAG
>DATBBD010000670.1:0-9580 GCA_036271175.1 Polyangiaceae bacterium
ACGTCTTCCGGCGCCTCGACTTCAGCTGGAACCGCATGCAGGTCCAGCCTCGCTACGACCCGTACGGCGGCAGCCGTTTTTTCAGTGACGGCAAGGCCATGCGCGAGCCGGTTCTCGGAACGAAGCCTTATTCGACCACCCCTGTGGACGCAGCCGTCGAAACCGGCATGTCGAACGGGGCGTACGTGTCGGGCTTCCCCTTGCCGGTTACTAGCGAGCTCGTGGAGCGCGGGCGCGCGGAGTTCGAAATTATTTGCGCCGCCTGCCACGGCGCGGCCGGCGACGGCGACAGCGTCGTCGCCGGGTTCATGGAGCGGAAGCCGCCCTCGTTCGAAGAGCGACGGATCCGCGAGCTCCCGAACGGCCGCGTTTACCAGGTGATCAGCGAAGGCTACGGGCTCATGCCTCAATATGCGACGCACCTCGACTCGCGGGACCGCTGGGCCGTCGTGGCGTTCGTTCGCGCGCTCGAGCGGAGCCGGCACGCGGTCGCTCGTGAACTGCCGCCGGACCTCGCGGGCGAGCTCGCGCGGAGCGTGCCGTGAAACGTCTTTTGTTGGGGGCACTCGGCGCGGCGATCGCAGGCGGTGTGGGGACGGGCATCGGCTGGCTCGAAGACCCGAAGCGAACGGCGTTTTCGTATCTCTTCGCGTTCGCGGTCGGGTTCACCGTGGTGATCGGCGCCCTCTTCCTGTTGATGATCGGTCACGCCTCCGACGCCCGCTGGTTCGTCGCGATCCGGCGGCTCGCCGAACACATCGTCGCCGCGCTGCCGCTCCTCGCCGTGCTCTTCGTCCCGGTCTTGCTGTCGATGCACGAGCTCTACCCGTGGACGCGCCTCGCGTCGCTCAGCGACGCCGATCGCGAAGTCGTGGAGACGAAGACGGCGTGGCTCAACACGCCGTTCTTCATCGTCCGCGCCGTTCTCTATTTCACCGTGTTCATCGTCGTCGCGGAACTCCTCCGCTCGTGGTCCTTGCGTCAAGACCGCGAACCGGCCGCCGCGGAGCCGCTCCGGCGCCGGATGATCGCGCTCGGCGCCGGAGGGCTGCCGCTCTTGTCCGTCACGGTGACGCTCGCGTCGTTCGATTGGCTCATGTCGCTCGAGCCGACGTGGTTTTCGAACATCTACGGCGTCTACATTTTTGCGGGCGGGTTCGTCGCCGCGCTCGGGCTCTTCGGCATGCAGCTCGTCCTCGCCGAGCGAAACCGGGAGCTCCCGCCGGGCGTCTCGGTCGAGCACTTCTCGGTGGTTGGCCGGTTTCAACTCGGCATGATCATTTTCTGGACGTACATCGGCTGGGCGCAGCTCGTCCTGCTCTGGATCGCGGACCTGCCGCTCGAAGTGACGTGGTACGTCGCGCGCTGGCACGGGGGCTGGGAGTGGGTCGGCATCCTGCTCCTCGTGTTGCACTGGGGAGTGCCGTTTTTCTTCTTGCTGCTGCGCGGACTGAAGCGGCGCGCCGACACCTTCTTCGCCGTGAGCGCGTGGATCCTCGTCGTGCACGTCGTGGACATTTTTTATCTGGTCATCCCCGCCGTCTCGCCGGGGCACTTCGAGGTCCGATTCACGGACGTCGCGGCGCTCGTCGCGATCGCGGGCGCGCTCGTCGCGTTCTGCATGATGCGCGCCCGCGGCGCCCGCGCGTACCCCGTGTCCGATCCGACCCTCGACGAATCGATCCGGTACGAGGCCGCACTATGAGCGAGCCGCAGCGCGCCGAATCGGTCCAGCAAGAGCCGGAAGGGCTCCACGGCCGCCTCGTGGCGTGGACGGTCGTCGCGGTCGTCGCCGTGGCAGCCGTCTTGGTCGGCGTCGTCGTGCTGTTCATCGGCGTGGAGAGCAAACGGCTCGGCGGCGCCGCGAGCGCGCCGTCGTATCCCGCCGGCGAAACCGTGGGCGGCATCGAGCAAATGCCGCTCGACGGACCGGCGCGCGGCGAAATTCGGGAGGCCCGAAAGCGCGCGTCGCTCGACGCCTACGGCTGGGTCGACAAAAAGCACGGCATCGCGGAGATCCCCGTCGCCAAAGCGATGGAGTGGCTCGTCCGCGACGCGAAGAACGGAACGTTCACGAGCCCGGATCGCGCGACCGTCGGCGACGGCGACGCGGGCACCCCTGTGAACGGAGCACGCTGATGCAAGAGCTCCTTCGCCGGATGTTATTTTTGCCGCCCGAAGCGACCAGCGTCGCGCGCTCGATCGATCGCCTGCACTTTTTCGTCATTTCCGTCACGTTCGCGGGCGCCTTCGCCGTCGGCGCCGTCGCGTTCGCGTTTTTGGTGCGCTACCGCGCGCGCGGCGAGGACGAAGCGACGCCCGAGGTGATCGTGCCGCGACGTCTCGAAATCGGCGTGGGGCTCGGGCTCCTCGCGCTGTTCGTCTTCTGGTGGTTCATCGGCTTTCGCCAGTACGTCGCCATCGAGACGGCTCCACCGGGGAGCCTCGAGGTGTACGTCACCGCCAAACAATGGATGTGGAAGTTCTCGCGTGCCGATGGCGAGCGGTCGGCCGGCGTGCTCGTCGTCCCCAAGGACAAGTCGATTCGCCTCCTTCTCACGTCGCGCGACGTCGTGCACAGCTTCTTCGTCCCCGCCTTCCGCATCAAGCAGGACGCGCTTCCCGGTCGTTACACGTCGCTCTGGTTCAAGGCCGATCGCGCGGGGACGTATCCCGTGTACTGCGCGGAATATTGCGGCGTCGACCATTCGCGGATGTGGGCGTCGGTCGTCGTCCTCGACGCGCCGGACTACGAGCGATACCTCGCCGGACAAACGCCGGATCGCGTGACCCACGCCGGAGCGCAACCCGAGCTCGCCAACGACGGCATCGTCGGCGCGCGCGAGGTGACGAACATGGTCGACGAAGGGCGAGCTGCAGCGTCGCGCTACGGCTGTTTCTCGTGTCACACGGTCGACGGGCAGCGGCACATCGGACCGACGTGGCAGGGGCTCTACGCGAGCACGGTGCCGCTCGCGAGCGGCAAAACCGTCGTCGCGAGCGAGGACTATCTCACCCGGAGCATGATGGATCCGCACGACGACGTCGTCGCCGGCTATTCGCCGATCATGCCGACGTATCAGGGCGCGCTGCCGCAGCCCGACGCCGCGGCGATCGTCGAGTTCATCAAGAGCCTCCGCTACGACGAAGCATCGCCGCCGGTGCCGCTTCCCTCGGTCATCGCCGTCGCGCCGGTACTTCCCGCCGTGAAGGGAGCCCCCCTCAACCCAAATCCGCTGACCCCGTCGAATCCATCGGAAGGATCGCAACGATGAGCGCGAGCTATCTCACCGTCGATCGCACGGTGTGGTCGTGGATCAATACGCGCGACCACAAGCGCATCGGCGTGATGTTTTTCGTGTTGAACGGACTCGCGCTGCTGCTCGGTGGCCTCTTCGCGCTCGCGATGCGCACCGAGCTCCTCACGCCGCGGTCGCTCTTCATGAGCTCCATGACGTACAACCGGCTCTTCACGTTGCACGGCGTGATCATGGTGTGGCTCTTCATGATCCCGTCGATCCCGAGCGCGTTCGGCAATTTTATGCTGCCGCTGATGATCGGCGCGCGCGACGTCGCGTTCCCGCGGCTCAATCTCGCGAGCCTGTACATCTATCTGGTCGGCGCGGTCGTCACGATCGTCGGGCTCGTCGTCGGCGCGACGGATACCGGGTGGACATTTTACGTGCCGTACAGCGCGAAGGACGCGACGGCGGTGCTTCCGGTGCTGTTCGGCGTGTTCATCATCGGCTGGTCGACGATCCTCACCGGGTTGAATTTCATCGTCACCGTCCACAAGATGCGCGCGAAGAACCTGCGCTGGATGCAGATGCCGCTCTTCGTGTGGACGATCTACGGCACGAGCATCATCCAGGTGCTCGCCACGCCGGTGCTCGCGATGACGCTCCTCTTGCTCGGCGTCGATCACTGGTTCGATTGGGGCATCTTCGATCCGATGCGCGGCGGCGACCCGGTGCTCTACCAGCACCTCTTCTGGTTTTATTCGCACCCCGCTGTCTACATCATGATCTTGCCGGCGATGGGCGTGATCAGCGAATGCGTGAGCACGTTCTCGCGGAAGAACTCGCTGTCGTACGAAGCGATCGTCTGGGCCACGGTGGGCATCGCGCTCGTCGGGTTTCTGAGCTGGGGCCACCACATGTTCACCGCGGGCATCTCGGTGTTCGACGCGGGCGCGTTCGGGCTGATGTCGATGTTCGTGGCGATCTTTTCGGCCATCAAAGTGTTCACCTGGACCGGCACGCTCTACCGCGGGTCGATTTCGTTGAAGACGCCGCTGCTCTACGTGTTCGCGTTTCTCTTTCTGTTCGTCTTCGGCGGCATGACCGGCGTCGCCGTGGCGACGACGAGCCTCGACCTTCACTGGCAAGACACGTACTTCGTCGTCGCGCACTTCCATTTCATCATGGTCGGCGGAACCCTCACCGCGTATCTCGCCGCGGTTCACTACTGGTTTCCGAAAGTGACGGGGCGCATGTATCCGGAGCGGCTCGGCTTGCTCTCGGCGAGCGGCGTGTTCTTCGGATTCTTGCTCACCTTCGTGCCGCAGTTCTTGCTCGGGAACCTCGGCATGCCGCGCCGCTACCACAACTATCCGGCAGCATTTCAGCCGCTCCACGTGCTGTCGACCGCGGGCGCGTACGTGCTCGGCAGCGCGCTCTTCCTGACGCTCGGCTACTTGCTGTGGTCGCTTCGTTACGGCGAGGTCGCCGGGGCGAACCCCTGGCGCTCGGCGTGCTTCGAATGGCGCACGACGAGCCCGCCGCCGCCGCACAACTTCGAAGGGACGCCGCCGTTCGAACGCGGCGCTTACGACTACACGCGAGAAGCCCTCGAACGGGAGCGCGCCCGGGCGCTCGAATCGGACGCGGCGCTCGCGCCGGAACCGGAGGCCGGGCATGTCTGAAGGCGGCACGAAACTCGAAGCGCACTTCGAGTCGATGGAGCGGCAAGCGGACGCCGCGCGCTTCGGCATGTGGGTGTTTCTCGCGAGCGAAGCGTTGCTCTTCGGGGCGCTCTTCACCTTGTACGCTTGCTATCGCGAAAAATGGCCGCACGCGTTCGAGGTCGGCGTCGCGAAAAACGACGCGCTCCTCGGCACGACCAACACGCTCCTCCTCATCACGAGCAGTTTCCTCGTCGTCCTTGGAATCGATCGGTACCGTCGCGGCGACGCGCTCGTCGCGGCGCGGCTCGTCGCCAGTACCGCCGCGATCGGGCTCCTCTTCCTGCTCATCAAATCGCACGAATACGCGATGCACTTCTCCGAGGGCATCTTCCCCGGCGGCCACGGCGCGTACTTCGCGGACGCGCCCGCGGGTTCGGCGGTCTTCTTCACGCTGTACTTCACGATGACGGGCCTTCACGCCATTCACGTCACTGTCGGCATGGGCGTGCTCGTCTACTCTGCGATTCAGGTGCGGCGGCGGCGCATGAGTCTCCACGGGCTCGAAATCGCGGCCCTCTACTGGCACCTCGTGGACTGCATCTGGATCTTCCTCTGGCCGCTCTATTACCTCGCGAGGGGCTCATGAACGACGGAAGCGAAGCGAGCACGGCGCTCGCGCCGGACGGTTCGCCATCGAGAATCACGACCGGCACGCACGTGAAGTCGTTCGCGGCGCTGATCGTGCTCACGCTGGTGAGCTTCGGCGCGTCGTACCTTCACCTCGGCGTGTTCGAGATGCCCGTCGCGCTCGCGATCGCCGCGATGAAGGTGAGCGTCGTGGGCCTGTTCTTCATGAGCCTCTTCGAAGAGACGTCGAGCAACCGGCTCGCCGCCGTCGCGGGCGTGCTGTTCGTCCTGATGCTTCTTACGTTCGCGGTAGCCGATATCGTGATGCGCGGTCGGTGATTTTTTGGGGGTCACATCGCCTCTTTGATGCCCTTACGGAGAAGCCACCAATTGATCGGGTAGCTCGTGAAAAAGCCGGCGACCATTCCGATCTGCATCATGAACCAGAACACGACGGAGGACGGACCGAGGTCTCGGTCGAAGATCGCGAACGTCGTGACGGCCATCCACCCGTACATTCCGATCTGCCATGCAGCGAGCGAGAGCGTGTCGGCCTTCAGCGCATCCTTCAGGCCCTCCGCGGCGGACACGTGCCGCATCGGCATGATCGTGAAGTACTGAAAGGCGACGCCGAGCACGAACGCGGCGACGAATTCGTAGACCCACGCACCGAAGAGGCGGTGCCCGAAGACGGTGAACGGCGCGGCGAGCACCAACAGCGCAGCGGCCATGTCGCCGAGGGTGCAACCGCTGCCGCAATGCATCGTGCCCTTGGCGACCAGGACCGGGAACGGCTGCGCGCGGTTCGGCGGCGTCTGCCCGCGCCCCTTCGCCGCCTGGCGCGACGCTTCACTCCCGGCGCGCCCGTAGCGGAAATACGCAGCCGCTCCGAGTGGACCGGCCCACAGCGCCGTGACCGGCCAGACGACGTTCATGATCCACATCGCTTGGCGATTCGCGACGAGCAAGTCGACGGCGACGACGAGCGCCGAGGCAACGCCGAAGGCGACGCCCGCCCAGGACAACACGACGAGCCAGTGAGGCACGACGAGAACCGAGCACGAAATGGGCCATGTTCGCTCCTCGCTTCACCCCGCGAGCTTGCGAGATTCACGAGAGTCGAAGCGTATGATCTCTGACGTGACCATTGGAGCGATCAACCCGACCGAGCGCTGGCCTAGCGAGGCGAAATGCCAGATCGACCTGGTCGATCTCGAGCCCTAAGATCGAACATCATGCCCGCGTCGAACGATGCGACGCTCGCGTACGCGCTGTTGCGCTTCGCGTTCGGGATCAACCTGGCGCTGCATGGGCTCAATCGCATCTTGGGCGGCGCGGGTCTATTTGCCTCGAAGATGACCGAAGACTTCGCGCATACGCTGCCGCGGGCGCTGGTTTATCCGTTCGGCGTGGTGTTGCCGTTTCTGGAACTCTCCATCGGCGTTCTCCTCGTTCTCGGCGCCTTCACACGACCCGCACTCGTGGCGGGCTCGCTCCTCATGGCGGCCCTCATGTTCGGCACGGCCCTGAAGGGCGATTGGAACGTGCTGGGGACGCAGCTTGTCTATTCCCTCGCCTACTACGTGTTGCTGAGCCGCCGCGTCGACGACGGGTACGGCATCGACGCGTGGCGTTTCCGCGGCAAATTCTCGCGGGATATCTAGTCCGGCGATGGCGCTCCCGATCGAGGACTACGCGCTCATCGGCGATTGCCGGACGGCAGCGCTCGTCGGAAAGAACGGCTCGATCGACTGGCTGACCGTTCCGCGGTTCGACTCCGGCGCTTGCTTCGCAGGGTTGCTCGGCTCGGACGAGCACGGCCACTGGACGATGGCGCCGAAGCATGGCCACCCCGCGGGGCGTCGCTACCGCGACGGCACGCTGGTTCTCGAGACGGATTTCGCAGGAACGAGTGGACGGGTCCGCGTCATCGACTTCATGCCGATGGGCCGCGACGGGACCCCTGAAGTCGTGCGCATCGTCGAAGGGCTCGAGGGAACGGTGACGATGCGTTCGGAACTCGTCGTCCGCTTCAACTACGGATCGTTGGTGCCCTCGGTGCGGCGTTCTGACAATGGCGGCCTGGCCTTCGCCGGAGGCACGGAGACGCTCTATTTCGAGACCGAAATCGAAACCCAGGAGAAAGACGGCAGGATAGTCTCGGAGTTCGTCGTGACGAAGGGCGAGAGGCGCGCGTTCGTGCTCGCTTGGGCGAAATCCGCGAGCGACCCGCCGAGTCGTTCGAACCCCGAATCGGCTCTCGCCGACACCGAGCGATACTGGCGAATTTGGTCCGACCGCACGACCTATCGAGGTCGATGGAGGGACGCTGTTCGACGATCGCTCATCACGTTGAAGGCGCTCACCTACGCCCCTACCGGCGGCATCGTCGCCGCACCGACCACCTCGCTGCCCGAGAAGCTCGGCGGCTCGAGCAACTGGGACTATCGCTATTGCTGGCTCCGAGACGCGACGTTCTGCCTCTACGCGTTTCTCGTCGGCGGCTACGAGGACGAGGCGCGTGCCTGGCGGTCGTGGCTCGTTCGATCCGTCGGCGGTGACCTGAGCCGGCTCCGCGTGATGTACGGGGTCGGCGGCGAACGAACGTTGTCCGAGCTCGCTCTGGATTGGCTCCCCGGCTACGAGGGCGCGCGCCCCGTGCGCGTGGGCAACGCGGCGGCGGAGCAACATCAGCTCGATGTGTATGGAGAGGTGATGGACGCGATGCATGTCGACCGCCGCTCCGGTCTCGCTCCCGACGAAGACGCGTGGGGCGTTCAGCGCGCCATCATGGCCCTTCTCGAGAAAGACTGGACGAGTCCGGACGCCGGCATGTGGGAAGTGCGCGGCCCCGGTCGACAGTACACCCACTCGAAGATCCTGGCGTGGGTCGCAGCCGATCGCGCGGTCAGCGCCGTCGAGCAGTTCGGATTGTCGGGGGACTCGAAGGCCTGGCGAGCATTACGCGAAACCATCGGGCGCGAGGTCTGCGAGCGCGGCTACGATGGGACACGGAACGCATTCGTGCGTTCATACGGCTCGTCCGATCTCGACGCGAGCCTTTTGCTCGTTCCTCTCGTCGGCTTTTTGCCACCGTCGGATCCGCGCGTGCGAGGGACGGTGAACGCCATCGAGCACGATTTGATGCGCGACGGGCTCGTGCACCGATACCGCGACGACAAAGGCGACATCGACGGCGCGGCCTTTCTGAGCTGCACGTTCTGGCTCGCGGACAATTTTGGCCTGCAAAGCCGGCGCGACGAGGCGGCGGCGCTGTTCGAAAGGCTACTCGAGCTTCGCAACGACGTCGGGCTGCTCTCGGAAGAATACGATTCGGCGTCGGGCCGCCTCGTCGGTAACTTTCCGCAGGCGTTTTCTCACGTCGCTTTGATCAACACGGCGCGAAACCTGTCCCACAAAGGCGGCCCGGCCGAGCACCGCGGCGGCGGCGAGACCGGCGTGCACCGAATTCGGTAGCGCGGCGGCGAAGCGAGCCGGGTCCTCATGCGAGTTTTTTCGCGAGCTCAGCGCAGAGATCCGTAAGCGCGCGCGATCCGGGCGCCGGCCAGCGCCACGCCGGCTGCGGCAGCGACGAGAATCGCGCCGCGGTGCTTCGTCGCCCAGAGCTCGACGCTGAAGGACGAGGACTTGTCGTCGAACTCGCCGTGCGCGCCGTGATCACCCGGGACGGCTTCGTAGAGATTGTCGGGTCGCTCAGGCGAGAGGGGTTGGTCCGTCTCCTGGGACTCGTAGCCGTGGTTCGCGAGGTAACGATCGGCGACGCCCGCCGCTGCCGCCTCGCCGATCAACGCCTCGGCGACGGGCCATGCAACCCAGACCTCTCGACGGCGATGGGTCGCGGCGAACACGATAGCGTCTGCGGCGACCTCGGGTTGGTAAATAGGCGGAACGGGCTGCGGGCTCTTCGGTAGCTTCGCACGCGACCAGGAAAATTGCGGCGTATTGATCGCCGGCAACAGGACGTGCGTGACATGCACGCGGCTCTGGTCGTGCAAGAGCTCGGTGCGGAGCGATTCCGTGAAACCC
>DATBBD010000671.1:0-22929 GCA_036271175.1 Polyangiaceae bacterium
CGCGGGCGTCATTGGACGCGGCGTCGGCGAACTGGGGCTCGCGGGCGGTTCGGAGAGCATGACGCACGTCCAGGTCGGCCTCACGCAACCGCTCTCGGATTGGATGCGACGACTCTCGCAAGCGAAGGATTGGAAGGCTCGCGCCGACGTGGCCACGGCGCTCCCGCGTCACGACGTTCATCTCGAGCTGCAGTCGATCAAGAACCGCTCGACCGGTAAATCGATGGGCGAGCACTCGGAAGAGACCGCCAAGGCGTGGGAGATCGGACGAGAAGAGCAAGACGCGCTCGCGCTCGCGAGCCACAAGAACGCCGTCGCCGGACAGGACCGCGGCTTCTTCACGGATCTCATCGTGCCGACCGACGGCGTGGACCACGACGCGTTTCCACGTCGCAACTCGTCGCTCGAGGCACTCGCGAAGTTGCCCCTCGCCTTCGACCGTACCAGTGGTCACGGCACGGCCACCGCCGGCAATTCGTCGCCGCTCACGGACGGCGCTGCCGGCGTGTGGGTGGGAAGCGACGCGGGAATGGCGCGGCTTCCGTCGAGCATTCCGCGCGCGCGGCTCGTCGACTTCGACGTCGGCGCGGTCGACCTCTGGCACGAAGGGCTGCTCATGGCGCCGGCGTACAGCATCCCTCGCCTGCTCGCGCGCAACGGGCTGCGCTACGAGGACATCGCGCTTTACGAAATTCACGAGGCGTTCAGCGCGCAGGTGCTCTATCAATTGAAGGCACTCGAATCGTCGGCATTCGTGAAGGGCAAGGCAAAGGTCGACGCCGACCTCGGCAAGGTCCCGCGCGACCGGATCAATCCGAACGGCGGTAGCGTCGCGCTCGGGCATCCATTCGGCGCGACGGGCGCGCGCATTCTCAGTCAGGCCATCAAGGAGCTCGCTGCGATGACCGCCGGTTCGCGAGCGATCGTGAGCATTTGCGCGGACGGCGGCGTGGGAACCGTGGCGCTCCTGCAAACGTGACGGCCCGCGTTCATCTTGACAGGACGAATTATGTACGTAATATACGTGACAGGGTCGCGTCATGAATCAGAAGGCGGAGCAGAAAGCGAAATCGCACGAGGCGATTCTCGAGTCGGCCTACGCGCTCTTGCGCGAGCGCGGCATCAAGGCGAGCTCCGTCATGGACGTCATGAAGGGTGCGGGCCTCACCGTGGGGGGCTTCTACGGCCACTTCGGCTCGAAGGAAGAGCTGTTCGCGACGGCGATCCGCACCGCGGCCAGTTCGGTGTGGGATCGCCTGGTCTCGTCGGCCAAGGGCAACACGCCGGCGGAGCGCGTGCGCGACGTGGTGCGTCGCTATCTGTCGCGCGCCCATCGCGACAACGCCGAGGCAGGGTGCCTCTTGCCGAGCGTCGCGCCCGAGGTGGCTCGCGAAGGAGAACCGTACCGCGAAGCGCTCGAGACGGAGCTCGCCAGCTTCGTGAAAACTTTCGGAGCGACGATTGGGTCGGGCCCGGAAGCGCGCGAACAGGCCGTCGGGCTGATTGCCCTGATGTTTGGGGCGCTTTCGCTGTCGCGAGCCGTCAAAGGCACGCCGCTCAGCGACGAATTCTTGTTGGCGGCGAGGAAGCTCGCCGATCGGGCTCTCGCGCAGGAGTAGAGTAGACGAGTAACGAACGCGCCCGTTTCGTCGTACTACGCGAGTAGCGTGTACACCGACGCGAAGGAGGCTGCGTGATGGCATCGTTCAATCTTCGCTCATTCGCTCACGGAGGCGCCGCGAGCCGAGGGGCCTACATCGCCGTGTTGGGCTGGTCCCTGTCGGGGTGCGCGACGCGCCCGAGCAGCGAACCGGCCACCAACGTCCCGAGCCCGAGTCAGGTGACGGTCGTCGCGCCGCCCACCGAATCACCGGCGGCCGGGGCGGCGACGAACACCGGCGCGCCTGCACCGGGCATGGCCGCGCCGAGCATGGCGCCCGGAATGGCCGCGAAGCGCGACTACGCGAAGCCGTCGGACGACGTCTTGAAGCAACGGCTGACCCCGATGCAATACGACGTCACGCAACACGAAGGCACCGAGCCCCCGTTTGCGAACGAATACTGGAACAACCACGAGAAGGGCATTTACGTCGACGTCGTGACCGGCGAACCCCTCTTCAGCTCCACCGACAAATTCGAATCGGGAACCGGTTGGCCGAGCTTCACGGCGCCCATCGACAGCAGCCACATCGTGAGCAAGACGGACAGCACGCTCGGGATGGATCGAACCGAGGTGAAGTCGAAATCCGGAAAGTCGCACCTCGGTCACGTCTTCAACGACGGGCCCGCGCCCACTGGTCTTCGCTATTGCATCGACTCCGCCGCGCTCCGCTTCATCCCGGTGAGCAAGCTCGAAGCCGAAGGCTACGGCGATTACCTGAAGCTGTTCACGTCCGCTCCCGCGGCATCGGCGAGCGCCGGCCAAGCGTCGGCGAAGCCGTAGTCGCCATCCCGCGATTCGGAGATCGACGACACGGGTTCCAAGTTCGAGTCGCCTTAGGTTTTGTGCCCCCACGCCGAGATCATCGGCGCGGTGACGACATCGAGCCGCCCCGCCGCGATGTTCGACAAATGCGTCGCGATCTCGTCGTCGGTCGCGAGCCCTTGCTCGACGAGGGCGCCGCGCACCTGACGCACGGTCGCCGCTTCCAGCACGCCGCTCTCCGGTAACGTGATCGGAAAATAAGCGTCCGCGCCGACGTCGACCAAGCCGGCGTGGCGCAACAGCCGCGGCAATTTTCGTCCGTACGCGAGGTCCACGCCGCGCCGTTCGAGCAGCGAACGAAACCCCCGGCGGATCCGGTTCGCGAGCTCCTCGTCGGGGCCCGCGACGTCGGGGCACGCGAGAGGTTGCAGCGCCGGATCGGCGTCTTCGACGAGCAGCACGCCGCCGGGACGAAGCGCGTCGATCATCGTCCGGAGCGCGCGCTCGCGCGCCGGCACGTGCACGAGCACGAGGCGCGCGTGAACCAAATCGAACCCCTCGCCCGGCGCGGCGTCGACTCCGACGTCGTGGCGTCGCACTTCGACGTTGTCGCCCGCGGCGCTCGCGACGAGCGACACGTCGATGTCCGTCGCAAGCACGCGTCCCCGAGCGCCGACGCGCCGCGCGAGCCATTCCACCACCGGAGTGCCGCCCGCGCCCACTTCCCACGCCCGCCATCCGTCGCGAACGCCGAGGGCGTCGAAGTGCCGGAACGTCACCGGATCGAAGATCCGCGACATGGCCGCGAATCGCTCGCCGGCTTCGACCTGTCGATTGTCGAGCAAATAGCCGGACTCGGTCGTCACCGCTGCCGCGCCTTGATGATGAGGTAGTGGAGCGGCGCCTCCTGCGAGCGGTTCCGCAACGTGAGCACAGAACCGAGCCGAAGGTGCACGACGTCGCCCGGCCCGAGCGCGAGCGGCGCGCCGTCGACCGTCGCTTCGCCGTCTCCTTCGAGCCCGACGACGATCTCCGGAAACTCGTCCTGCACGTGCGCGCCGACGGAACCGCCCGCCTCGAGCGCGCACGAAAGCACCGCGGTGAACGGCTCGGCGGAAGCCGCGAGCAAACTCCACACCGTCACCGTGCCGGTGCCGCCGAACAGCGCGGCGCGATGCGCGGGTATGCCTTTTTCGAGCCTCATGCCCGAAAAGGTACTCTCACTTTTCGCTGTCGAGGTGCGCCATTTGCTCGGCGCCGTACCGCGTGCCGGCGATCGCGCCGTCGGGGAACAGCGTCTCGAGCGCCGTCACGTCCGCGGGCGAGAGCGGCTTGTCGAGCGCGCCGAGCGCGTCCTTCAGCTGCGCCCGTGTTTTTGCGCCGACCAGCGGCACGAGCTTCGGTTGCTTCGCGATCACCCACGACACCGCGACTTGCCCGACCGTCATGCCGCGTTCCTGCGCGAACCCCGCGAGCGACGCCACGGCCGCGGCATTCTTCGCCTGATTGTCCCCCGTGAAGCGCGGCAAATGCGCGCGGAAATCGCCCTTTCCCTGGGGCTTGCTCCCGCCAAGCAGCCCACGCGAATAGATGCCGTACAGCGTCGCGCTGATCCCGAGGCGTTCGAGCGCCGGGAAAATCTTCGCTTCGGGGCCGCGCGTCGCGATCGAGTACTCGATCTGCAAGTCGACGATCGGGTGCACCTTGGCCGCGCGCGCGATCGTCTCGGCGCCCACTTCGGAAAGCGCGATGTGTCGCACGTAGCCCGCCTTCACGAGGTCGGCGATGGCGCCGATCGTGTCCTCGATAGGCACTACCGCGTCGAGTCGCGCCGGTCGATAAATGTCGATCACGTCGACGCCGAGCCGCTTCAAGCTGTACGACGCGAAATTCTTCACCGCCGCCGGCCGCGCATCGAAGCCGCCCCACGAGCCGTCGGGGCCACGCATGGCGCCGAACTTCACCGAGATCTGTGCCTTGTCGCGGCGTCCGGAGAGCGCCTTGCCGACGAGCATCTCGTTGTGACCCATCCCGTAAAAGTCGCCGGTGTCGATCAACGTCACGCCGGCGTCGATCGCGGCGTGGATCGTCGCGACGCTCTCCGACTCTTCCGCAGGCCCATAAATGCCCGACATGCCCATGCATCCGAGCGCCAAGGGAAATACCTGCGGCCCCGTCTCACCGAGCTTCATCGTCGCGTGCTTCGTCATGCTTCGCTCCTTTTTTGCCGAGCGCCGACCCTACGCCCCGCGCCGGAAATTTTCCATGGGCGGACCCGCCGCACCGAAGACGTGACGCATTTTGCCTCCACCCGCTGCCGACTTCCCCCTGCGGCGCGGAGCGGCTGGCGAACGTCGTGCGGTGACTTGCCGCGCGGCCAGGCGCGAGCACCGCTCGGGGGGAAGTACGCCGCGCGTCGGCGCGGCGGTTGGGGGCACGAAAATCGCGCAAAAGTCCGGACGAAAACACGGCGTGTCTTTTTTCGGTCACAGTGGGGGCGCGCGCGGTCTCTCATCCATCGGAGCCCATGAGCGACCCGCTCGAGACCGTGATTGCCCGCGCCGTCGGTGGCGACAAGGCGGCACTGCAAGACGTGTGTCGCAGCGTCGAGGGGTTCATCTATCGGCTGTCGCTGCGGATGCTCGGCACCGTGCAAGACGCCGAAGATTGCACCCAGGAAATTCTGGTGCTCGTCGTGACGCACCTGTCGCAATTCGACGGACGGAGTCGCGCGACGACGTGGATTTACTCGATCGCGTCGCGGCATTTGCTCCGCGTGCGAAAGTCGCGAATGGAAGAGCGCGCGGTGCGCATCGGGGACGTCTCGGACGCGATCGCGCAGGGGCTCGCCGCAAGCGAACCGGTGTCGTTGCCGTCGGGCGATGCGCGATTACTCGCGCGCGACGTGCAACGCACGTGCACGCAGGCGATGCTCTTGTCCTTGTCGCGCGAGGAGCGACTCGCCGTCTTGCTCGCCGATCTGCTCGGCGCGACCGACGTGGTGGGTGCAGCAATTTGCGAGGTGGAACCGGCGGCGTTTCGTCAGCGGCTCGCGCGCGGGCGAGCGACGTTGCGCCCGCTCCTCGAAGAACAGTGCGGCCTGGAAAATCCGGCAAATCCGTGTCGCTGCGCGCGGCAAGCCGCTGTGAAGAAACGGGTCGGCTTGAAGCTGCCTGTATACAGCGACGCCGTCGAGCACGCCGAACGGCTCGCGCGCGCCGAAGAACAGCTCGGCGAAATCGCGCGACTCGGCCACGTCCTTGCCATCGAACCTCCGCCTGCGCCGCGCCGTGAGCTGTGGCGCGCACTCGAACACCGCTTCCCGGATCTTCTCGGATAAACCATGCGACAACTCACCTGTGCGTCACCGGGAATGCTCGAGTGGCGCGACGTCCCTTCGCCGACGCTCGACTCCGACTACGGCGCGCTCGTTCGTCCGATCGCGGTCGCGCGGTGCGACATCGATCTGTTCCTCGCGCACGGCTTCATTCCCGCGAAGGGCGCGTTCGCCATCGGACACGAATGCGTCGCGGAAATCGTCGCGCTGGGCGACAAAACGACGGGGTTCCAAATCGGAGAACGCGTCGTCGTCGCGTTCCAGCTCAGCTGCGGCACCTGCAACGCTTGCCGCGCCGGTCACACCGCAAACTGCGACGCCTATCCGACGCTCTCCGATTACGGCATGCAGCCGCTCTCGGGCGTCGAATACGGCGGCATGCTCTCGGATCTCGTGCGCGTGCCGTTCGCGAACGCGATGCTCGCCAAGGTCCCGACGCCGCTCGATCCCGTCGCGCTCGCGAGCGTGTCGGACAACGTGCTCGACGGATTCCGCGCCGTCGCATCGCACCTCGCCCAGAAACCCGGTAGCGACGTGCTCATCGTGAGTCACGGCCTCCCGAGCCTCCCCCTTTACGCCGCCGACGCGGCGATCGCGCTCGGTTCGCGCGTCGATTTCGCGAGCGACGACGACGAGCGCCTGAAACTCGCGGAATCCCTCGGCGCGCGCCCGCTCCGTACGGATTTCAAGCGACGCGAACGCCGCTATCCGTTGGTCGTCGACGCCGGGCTCACCGCGGCCGGCCTCGATTTCGCGATTCGCTCGACCGAGCCGGAGGGGATCTGCCAGAGCATCAGTTTCTACCCGGGTGCTCCGCCGCCGTTGCCGCTCAGGACGATGTACACGATGGGGATCCAGTTCTTCATCGGTCGCACCCACGCCGCGGCGCTCTTGCCTCGCGTCGTGTCCATGATCGCCGCGAGCACGTTACACCCCGACAAAGTGACCACTCGTGTGGTCGATAGTGTCACCGCCGCCTCGGCGTGGCTGGAACCGGCGACGAAGCTGGTCGTCCGAATGGACCGGTGACGGAGCGGCGGCGGGGTGGGGCAGGATCTAAAATCGTGATGCCCGGGCGCCAACGATGACTGAAATGGACGCGAGTCCATTTTAAAAGACTTGGCGAGGGTCTGCCGCCGAGCGCAACCGGCGCTCGAAGGCCCCTTCGAGGAGTCGCTCGTCTTTATTTTTTTGCACCGTTCACGGCGATGAGCTCGCGGACACGCCGCGGACGCACGACGCTCGGATCCTGATTTCGGCACAACCTGGCACTCTTCGTGGCGATTTCAGCGGGAAATGGGCGATTTTCGCGGAGGCGAGCGATGGTACGAATGTCGCAAAAGTGCAGAACGCCGCCGTGAACGCGGCGAAGGAGTCCATCGTGAATCGTTGCTGGTCGTTAATAGTGCTCGCGGGTGTGGTGTGCGGTTGTGGTTCGACGGCGGACCACGGCTCATCGACGACGGACGCCGCGACGGCGAGCGGCGGTGCGACGGCAACCGGCGGTGCAACGGCAAGTGGCGGCATGGCGGCGACCGGGGGCG
Organism: Polyangiaceae bacterium; assembly: GCA_036271175.1. Lineage (GTDB taxonomy): Bacteria > Myxococcota_A > Polyangia > Polyangiales > Polyangiaceae > DASZVB01. Next base: position 7,307 of record DATBBD010000671.1, read on the forward strand.
CGACGGCAACCGGCGGTGCGACGTCGACCGGCGGCGCGACGAACCAACTCGACGCTGGAACGGATGCAGCACCGGAAGTCGACGCATCGCCGCCCGCGACGTGTGCGGTGTGCGCGTCCGAGGAGATCGCCTGGGGCGCCAACGGCGGGCTCGTGCAGTATCAAGACGGCAGCTCGCTCTCGCCGTGTCGCCACTACGTGCACGCGCGGAGCCCCGCCCCGACTCCGCCAGCCGCGCAGGTGAAGTGCGAGGACGACTTCGGCGAATGCGGCTCGAGCGACACCGTCACTCCGGGCAAAATCGAGGACGCGCTCGCCGATCCGTCGGTCGTGAAGGCGCTCGCGTCCGCGCCGGTGCTCTACGGTAGCGATCCGCGCCCGGTCGACGGCACGGTGTTCCGCATGACCATCGGCGAGAAGGTCATCGACATCGGTAATTGCACGCCCGATTGCGTGCCGGCCGGCGTTCGTGCGCTCGCCGATTTGCTCGAATCGCTCGACACGCAAGAGCTCGGGAAAACGGCGTGCTCGTCGGTGTTCGAGGTTCCTTGAGCCCGCGAGCCGCCCCAACCCCAAACGGGTACTTCGTATCCGCTCACTCTTCGAAGCGGCCGAGGAGGCCGCAGGCCGCCAAGAGGCGCGCCCCGGCGATTTCGTAGTCGCGTTCGGCTTCGATCCGACGCTGGCGAGCTTGTTGCTCGAGATTTTCCGCGTCGAGCAGATCGAGCAACGACGCGTTTCCGGTCCGGTAACGGCCGTCTTGCGCCTCGCGGGTGACCTGGGCGAGCGAGAGCACGGCGACGGCGCTGTCGCGATCGGTCTTCGCGCGGTTCACCGTGTACGACGCGCCGACGGCCTCGCCTTGGACGGTCAGCACGGTCGCCTCGAGCTGGTGCTGCGCTTCGGCGATCGCCGCTTCGGTGACGCTCGCGCGTTGCCACACCGACGGATCGAGGCCCGACCAGCGCACGTAGCCCACCGCCTGGCCGCCATATTGATAGCCGGGGATGCCGAGCCCGCTCAGCACGTCGCTGTACGACACGGTGGCCGTCGTGGACACGCCGACCGTCGGATAGCGGGCGCCGATCGCGGCGTCGTAGCTCTCTCGTGCGGCCACCACACTGGCCACCAGGCTCCGAACTTCGGGGCGATTCTTCATCGCGACGCGCTGGGCTTCGGCGGGGTGAATCGAAACCGAGAACGCCGTGGTGGTCGTCGTTTCCGGACGAACCGGATCGGTCGGCGAACGGCCGAGCGCGACGGCGAGCGCCGCGTAAGCCGCGAGTGCGTCGTCGCGACGCGCCTCGAGCGCGTAGCGCGCGGAGACGGCCTCGACCTCGGAGCGCTGCGCGTCCACCGGAGGTCGCATGCCGAGTTTGGCCAGGCCGCTGATTCCGACGTTTTCTTCCGTGCGGCGCTGGACCGTCAACTCGGCATCTTTGACCAGCTCGGTGGCCGCACCGGCACGAATGTAGAGCTCCGCGGCCGCGACCAGCGCGGCGCGTTCCGTCGCGTGCTCGGCGAACTTCTGCGCCCGTGTGTTGGCCTTGGCCGCGTCGATGTTCGCGCCGCGCTCGACGCTGAGCGCCGCCCACTCCACGGTGGCGTTGCCCTGGACGCTGAGCGCCTTGGAGTCGATGCGCGGCGTATTCGGAAAAATGAGGCGATTGTCGTACACGAAGCCGCCGGTCGCCTGCGCGGTCAGACTAGGGATCCAGGCCGCTTTCGCGTAGCTCTCTTGCGCCTCGATGCGTTGCAAGGTGGCGAGCGCGGCGAGCACCGTCGGCGGATCGTGCGCCGCGTGATGCAGCGCCTCGGCGAGCGAGATGCTCGGGGCGCCGTCTCCGGCAGCGGTCGTCGCGCTGTCTTCCGTCGGCGACGATTCTTCGGCGAGCGTGACCGGCGGATCTTTCGCCGGCGGACCCTCGACCGCGGCACGCGGCGCCGCGTGCGCGGTGAACGAAAAGAGTCCGAGCGCGAGAATGGCGCGCGACGTCCGCGCGCTCGCGAAAAGCAGGAGACGGCCGGCCGTGGGCGTTACCCGATTCACGTGTCCTTGAAGGGGAATGTGGCTTTTCGGGGCAGCTTCGCGAAGCCTTTGGGGGCGATCACCGACTCGGCGGACACGACGTCGCTCGCGACCCGGCGAATCGTGGGCGGATCGAACGCCGGCGGGGGAACGGCGCGAGCGGCGCGAAGCCTCGCCGCTGCCGGCAATTTGCCCTCGAAGGCGCCGAGGCTCGGTCCGCCGCTCTGCGCGTGGACGAGGCCGCGATATGCCTCGCAGCTCGCGAGCAGGTCCGCGTGACGGCCGATCGCGACGATGCGACCTTGCTCGAGCACGACGATCTTGTCGGCTTCGACGATGGTGCTCAAGCGGTGGGCCACGATGACCCGCGTGCAGTCGAGGGTGCGGAGGTTCTCCTGGACGCGCCGTTCGGTGGCCGTGTCGAGCGCGCTCGTGGCTTCGTCGAGCACGAGCACACTCGGGTTTCGCACGAGAGCGCGGGCGAGCGAGAGCCGCTGACGCTGACCGCCGGACAGCGACGAGCCGCCGTCGGCGAGCATCGTGTCGTAACCCATCGGCATTCGTTCGACCGCGTCGTGGAGGCACGCGAGGCGACACGCGCGTTCCACTTCTTCCTCTGACACGGTCGTCTCGAAGAGCGCGACGTTGTCGCGGATCGTGCCGGAAAAGAGGCGTGTTTCTTGAGTGACGATGCCGAGCAGCTCGCGGAGCGTCGTGAGATCCCAGCTCCGAAGATCGAGACCGTCGAACGAGATGGACCCGCCGAGCGGGACGTACAAGCCGGCGAGGAGCCGCGCGAGCGTCGACTTGCCCGACCCCGACGACCCGACGACGGCCACGCACTCGCCGGATGCGACGTGAAAGCTCACGTCTTCGAGCGTCGCGCGCGGCTCGCTCGGATACTTGAACGACAGCTCGCGCACGTCGATGTCGCCGTCGAGCCGCGCCGCGGCGCGCGAGCTCGGACGCGCCGGAAGCGCTTCCCGCGGCGTTTCGAGGACGTCCTCGATGCGGTCCATGTACCCGCCGAGCTGCGTGAGGCGCATCGCGGTCGAGACGAGATTCGCGACCGGATCGAGGAACCCTGCGCCGAGCGCCGAGAGTCCGAGCATCGTCCCGAGCGAGAGCGTGCCGTCGAGTACCTTGTAAGCACCGGTGACGATCAGCGCGATCGGCCCGCAGAACCGCAACGTACCGAGGAATGCCTGGAACGTACCGTCGAGGAGCCCGCGGGAGATCGCGCGGTTCAGGGAATCGACGTAGAGATCGTTCCAGCGCGCCATCGAGCGGTCGGTCGCACCCATCGACTTCAAGGTTTCGATGCCGGCGAGCATCTCGACCTGGTAGCCCTCGAGCCGCGATTGCGCGGCGAGGCCCTCGATGACGAGCTGCGTGTTTCGGCGCCCGGCGAGCAGATACGTGACGATCTGGAGGATCGCGAGAACGAGCGCGACGAGCGCGAGGATGGGCGCCGCACCGAGGAGCAAGAAGAAGTAAACGGTGACCATCGCGCCGTCGAGCATCGCGGACAGGGCGCCGGTGGTGAGAAGCTCGCGGATCGACGTCTGGCTGCTGAGCCGCATCATCAGATCGCCCGTGGTACGCGCTTGGAAAAATCCGTACGGCAGCGCAAGCAGGTGATCGATGAAGTCGAACGACATCCGCGCTTCGACCTTGGTGCGGAGCTCGAGCAAGAGCCGCGACCGGAGAAGCGTCGAGAGGAAGTAGAACGACGCGACGCTGAGGAAGCCGGCCCCGACGAGATAGAGGAGCTGGGAATCCCCGCGCGGCACGACCTTGTCGACGAGGGTGCTCATGAGCCCCGGCGCCGACAGCGCGAGGAGCTGCAAGAAGAACGACGTCAACACGACGCGCAGCCAGATCCCGCGGACCCCAAAAATCCAAGCGGCGTAACGACCGAGACGGCCACGCCGCTCGGGCTTTTGCTTCTCGAAGTCGTTGCCCGGTTCGAACACGAGAGCGACACCGCTGAGCATCTTCGCGACGTCGACCATCGGAAGCTGGCGGCGTCCGAGCGCAGGGTCCACGACGTGAACGACGCGCTCGGTGCACCGCTGGAACACGACGAAGTGATTCAGTTCCCAGTGCATGATGCTGCCTGGAGGCAGGTACCGGAGCTTGTTCGGCTCGACGCCGACGCCGCGCGCGTTGAAACCGAACGCGCGCCCCGCGGCGAGCAGCTCGCGCGCGTTCACGCCGTTCCGACCGCCGCCGAGCATGTTGCGGACTTCGTGGATCGGCACGTGCTTCTCGTGGAACGCCAGCACCGACGAGAGGCACGCCGCGCCGCAATCGGTGGGCGTGAGCTGCGGCACGAACGGCACGTCGCGACCGGAGCGCGCGACGGCGTTTTTCTGCGGCGGTTGGACTGTTTCAGACGACATGGCTCACCCACGACGACACCCGTTCGACCCACTCCTTCAAGCTCGGCACGAACGAGTACGCGATCGGTTCGTTCCGCACGATGGTCTCCGCTTTGCCGTACATACCGTTCGCGAAGTCGTAGTGATCGCCGTCGACGTCGAACGACGTGCGGTCGAGCTTCGCCTGGACGAGCACGACGGGGCCGTTGATCGAAAATGCATCGGCGAGGTCGCGACCGAGATACCGCTGCGCCTCCGACGGTCCGACGATCTGATCGCCCACGCTGTCGACGCGAAGCTCGTAGGCGCGATGGTGAAAGCCGTCGAGATCGAAGCGCAGCTTATCGCCGGCGCGAAGGAGCGGACGATAGCGCCCCGGAAGCAACGCGACGACGGTCGCCGCCGAGGTCTTCGACTGAAGCTCCACGACGCGGAGTCCGGGCTCGACGAGCTGTCCTTCACGGACGCGCACGTCGCCGACGATGCCGCGCTCGGGCGCTCGCAGGGTGCGCTGGTCGAGCCGCGTGCGGGCGAGATCGCGACGGCTCCGCAGAGCCACCAGGGCTTCACGCGTCGTCGGGTCGTCGGGTCGGAGCAGGAGCTTCGCGAGCTGGCTGTCGAACTCCTTCGACGCCGCTTCGTACTCGGCGATCTCGTCGTTCGCGTGAAACCGTACCAGGACGTCGCCCGCTTCGACGGCTTGGCCTGGAACGACGTCGACCTTCGTGACGAGCCCGGCGAAGCTCGCCGTCAAGGTCGTGCGTCCGTCGAGGCGCACGAAGGCCGGACCGCTCGCGTACTCGTTGATCTTGCCGAGAACGACGAACACCAAGAGCACCGCGATGCCGCTCGCGAGGAGGCGAAACCCCCACGACGTGGTCGCCGGATCGATGGCGAGCACCTCGGCGCGGAGACCGCGCGAACGCCGATGTTCGATCGCGTCGCGACGAAACAGAGGGATCGGCGCGCTGCTCATGGTGCCACCGAAGAAGCCGGCGAAAGGCGGCTCACTTCGACCTGAGCGCCGGGCAACCAATTCGCGACGTCGGGCAAGTCGCTCGGCAGCATGGCGGTGCCGAAAACGAGGTCTGCCGAAGGGTCGAGCTCGGGACGGAGCGCGGAGACCGGCGCTTCGATCGATGACTTCGAGCCGACGAGCTTCACGAGGACGCGGGCGTTCTCCGACGGCGACAGCTCACCGGGCGGAAACGCAAAACGGATTTGCCGATCGTCGCTGAGCACGCGCATGACGACCTGGCCGGCCGCGACACTCGCGCCGGGATCGACGTTGAGGCTCACCACGGTGCCCGCGAACGGTGCGACCAAGGTCCGGCGATCCATCACGAGCCGCTGCTGTTTCCATTGCGCTTGACCGACACCGACGGCAGCTCGCGCGGCGCGGAGATCTGCGTTCGCGACGCGAGCTTCGGCCTCCGCGGTCTCCACCTCTTGCTGCGAGAGCCACTGTTCGCCGGCGTGCATGCGGACGAGCTTGCTCTTCGCGGCGTCCGCGCGCGCCTGGGCTCGAGACAGCTCGGAGCGTCGCTGTTCGAGCTCGGCGCCGGCCATGCCGAACGCGGTCGACGCTTGCGACTCGTCGAACTGCAGCAACTTGTCGCCGGCGGCGACGCGCGCGCCGGTGCGAGCAAAGACTTGCGCCACGCGACCTTCGGCGTCGGCGGCGAGCTCCGCCGTGTAGCCCGCGACGACCACGCCGACCCAGACCTTGCGAGAACTCGCGACGTTCGCGCCGAGGCTTCCCGTTCCCTTCGCCACCGCCGCGTGCGCTTCCGGCAGTCGAAACGCGGGCATCCTCTGCAGGAACGCGAGTGCGATTCCGCTGCACAGGATGGGTACGGTCGCCGCGATGAGAAGGGTTCGATCAGACATTCGGTCCCCGAGTCGCAGGAGGCGTGGAGAAGTGCGAACACGGCGACCGGGCTCCGGAGAGCCCGGCTCCAGCAATCCGTGTCGAAAGATCAGCCGCTGAGCAGGCCGCCGAGGCCCGAAAGGACCCCGCCGAGCGCGCTCAAGCCACCGCCGACCACCTTGCCGGCAATGCCGAACAAGTTGTCGAAGATGCCGCCGAGGGTGGCGCCGATGGTCGCGCCGATGCCGGTTCCGCCGGACACTGCTTCGAGGGCCTGATCGTCGATCGTCTGCAACATTTCGTTATTCATTTGAACTACTCCTCACCCTGGTTCTTCATCGCGACAGGGCGGTTCGCGTGCTCCATGAATGCGCGCGGCTGCTCGATCCGTTGCGCCCCGGAAGCCCACCGGGTGCTTTTCTTCGGTTCCCATTTCTCGACGCCATGCAGCGTCGTCGGCCGACGGTTCGGAGTCTGTGCACTGACGCCTCACGCTGTCGCGAGTTGGTCGGGGTGAGTTGACGCGAAAGCGCCGCTCTCGTCGCGACCGACGGCGTGAAGGGGCGCCAAGCAGCGGAGAAGTTCGAAGCGAGCGAAAATGGCACGGAACTTGATGATGCACGGAGACAAAGCGCGTCACGCGCCGTCATCAAGAAGGGCCTTGCTTACATGAAATTCCCCCTGCTCGCCTCGGTCGGTCTGGCCACTGCCGTGGTCGCATTCTCTGGTGTCGCCTCGGCGGACCCCTATTACCGGCATGGCTATCGCGACTACTTCGGAACGGCGAGTGCCTCGTTCGTGTACGGCTTCTGGACGGGTGACGGCGACGTCAACGCGTTCGCGCCCGGCGTGAACGCACGGCTCGGGTTCACGCTCGGCTCCGGACTTTACCTCGGTGGCAACTTCGACTGGTTCTTCGGCGAGTCACATGACACGGGCGTCGCCGGAGTGAACGCGTCCTCGCACGTCGGCATTTACGACGTCATGGGTGAAGTCGGTTACGACTTCTGGGTCCACCGGCACGGCATCATCCGGCCGAAGATCGGGCTCGGCGTCGGCGTGCTGCACGGAAACAACTGCGACGGCGTCGACGGCATCGGCTCGATCTGCAACGACCGGTCGCGGAGCGGCTTCGCGATCGCGCCGGGCATCGAATACATGCACTTCTTCGACACCCTATTTTTGACCATCGAGGGTCGCTACGAAACGGTGTCCATCTCGGACATCCCCGATCCGAACGCGATCATCCTCGGCGTGGGCCTGGGCGTCATCTTTTGACGTAGCGCTTGCGGTCCGGCGGTGGCTGCGTCACCGCTCGTCGGATGAACGTTCACCTCGTCGACGGGACGTACGAGCTCTTCCGCGCCTACTTCGGTGGGCCGCCCGCGACGAACAAGGCGGACCAGGAAGTCGGCGCGGTGCGCACGTTGGCGCGGAGCCTGCTTTATCTCTTGCGCGAGCCGGAAGTGACGCACGTGGGCGTCGCGTACGATCACGTGATCCGGTCGTTCCGCAACGACCTCTACGACGGGTACAAGACGGAAGAAGGGGTCGCCGCGGAGCTGCTCTCGCAATTCGATCTCGCCGAGCGAATGACCGAGGCGATCGGCGTCCGGATCTGGTCGATGATCGAGTTCGAAGCCGACGACGCGATCGCCACCATGGCGCGCCTCGCGGCGGCCGATCCTCGCGTCGAACGCGTCGTGTTGTGTTCCCCCGACAAAGACCTCGCGCAGTGCGTGGTGGGCGATCGGATCGTCATGCGCGACCGCATGCGAAAGAAGACTCTCGACGAAGCCGGCGTCACCGCGAAGTTCGGCGTGCCGCCCCGGTCCATCGCCGACTACCTCGCGCTCGTAGGCGACACCGCCGACGGCATTCCCGGCATTCCGGGATTCGGCGCCAAGTCGGCGGCCGCGGTACTCGCCGCCTATGGCTCGGTGGAAGCGATCCCCGATCGCGCGAGCGACTGGTCCGTCAAAGTGCGCGGCGCCGATCGGCTCGCCGCGAGCCTCAAAGCGGAACGCGCGCACGCACTCCTCTACAAGAAGCTCGCGACGCTGAGATTCGACGTTCCCGTCGGCACGACCGTCGACGACCTCGAATGGCGCGGACCGAACGCCGCGGATCTGGCCGATCTCGTCGACGATCTCGACGATGCGAGCCTCACCGAGCGCGTGCACTCGGTGGCAGTCGAGCGCGGTAAGGCTTGAGTCCGTTCAACGCCGCAGCGCGACGACGTAGCCGTCGTCGTCGATTTTCGCGGCACCTTGTTTCATGAGCCGGCCGACGGCGCGCTTGAACGCCTTCTTGCTCAACCCGAAAAGCACGCGGATCTTTTCAGGGTCCGAGCGATCGCCGACGCGCGGCGCGTCGGGCTTCGAGAGCCGTTCGAGCACGCGTCGCGCGTCGCTCGCGAGCTCCTCGTGCGCGTGAGCGCGTAGCGACAGCTCGATTTTGCCGTCGGGAAAGACGTGCGCGACGCGAAACCGCGCCGCGTGGCCCTTCAAGAGCGAGTGCGGTTCGCGCGCCGGCAAGAGTCCGATGCTCGTCCGTTCGACGATGACGAAGAGCCCGATCTCGCGATCGTTCCGCCACGCTTCCCCGTGGACCCACTCATCGAGCGAATATTCGGGCGTCGCGCCGCTGAGTTGGTCGCTCACCTTGGTGGTCCCCGCCAGCCGTCCCGTCGCATCTATATAGAGTCCGATGGCGTGCTGCTCTCCGACGCGCAGCGGCGACGACTGTTCGGCGAAGGGCACGAGCAATTCCTTCGCGAGTCCCCAATCGACGAAAGCGCCGAAGTTCGTGCACGCGGTGACCGTCAAGAACGCCGCTTCGCCGAGCTCGAGCTTCGGCGTGCGCGTCGTCGCGATCGGGCGCCCCTCGGAATCGAGGTGCACGAAGACGCGAACGGCGTCGCCCTCTTTGGCCCCTTTCGGAATTTCGGGTCCTAGAAGGAGGAGCGTCGATTCGGCCAGCGTCTCGCGTTGTTCGGTCTCGGCGAGGAACGCGCCGGCACTCCCGAATCGCCGAATGAACAAGGTCGCGGAGTGCCCGAGCAGGTCGGCAAGCGCCATTCGGGCGGACTCTGGCACAAGCGGCGTTGCAATCTAGAGAGCGGCCGGTATACTGAACACTCAATCAGCCTAAAGGGAAGCGTGACTCATGGAAACTATTGAAGATCGCTCGGTTTCCGAGCCGAACGTCAACTTTGACGAAGCACCGGTCGCCGAGATCGAGATAGAAGGCCTGAGTTATCGCGTCGACGCCGGTCGCGGTTCGAGCGTCGCGATTTCCACCCGAGAGCCCGGAACCTACACGTGGACGTTCGTGAAGCAGGGTCAATGGGACGGCGTGCGACTCAAGGCGAAGGGGCTCGGACACGTCGTGGTGGACGCACTCGGCCGGACGCTCGCTCAAGTGACGCGGGATGACCCGTGATGCGATCGCGAGAAACCGGACTCCCGGAGACTGGGTATCACAGAGAGCACATGAACGACTCAGACGAAAAAGCCGAATCCCGGAAGGAGCTCGCGAAGCGCATTCGCCGCGCAGCCTATCAGCGGGCGAAAGAGCGACGCGCCGAAGACCCGAAGTTCATCGCCCTCAAGGAAGCGATGAAAGAGCGGCGACGCGTCGCGGCACGTGAGGCGAATGCCCGCAAGAAGGCGAGCATCGCCGCGCGAAAAGAGAACGAGAAGGTCGCGCGCCAGACGGAGCGCGACCAACAGCGCTCCCAAACCGACGGCGAGCTCATGAAGCTAGTCGCGCGCGGCCCATCCGGCCCGTACGACGTGAACTGAGTAGATGGGAAGCTGACTCACAAGCCCTAGGTTTATGAGGTAGCTTTTTTCGCGTTGCGTCGGGCTTCGAGCGCTTCCCAACGCCCGGTGCGTTCCGCGACGAGACCGGTCGTGCGCGTGTGCTCGTCGCGGATGCGACGCGCTTCCGCTGGATCGGCGGCGTAGAGTTTCGGATCGGCGAGCTTCGCTTCGAGGGACGCGATGGTTTCCTCGAATGCCGTGATCTGATCGAGGATGCCGTCGAGCTCCTTCTTTTCGGCGAACGTGAGCGGTTTCAAACCAGCAGCGGGCCCTGTTGATTTGAGGGGCGCCATTTTCGGCGCGTCCGGCGGCGGTGCGGCGGAAGCGGCCGCTTTCTGAGCCTCGGCTTCGGCGCGGAGCGAGCGGTAGCTCTGATAGCCGCCTGGGTACCGAGTCACGGCACCGTCTCCTTCGAACGCGAGCGTCGACGTGGCGACGCGATCGAGAAAGTAGCGGTCGTGCGAAACGACGATCGCGCAGCCGGGCCAGCTCTCGAGCAGCTCTTCGAGCGCGCCCAACGTTGGAACGTCGAGATCGTTCGTCGGCTCGTCGAGCAAGAGCAAGTTGGCGCCGTGACGGAGGGCCTTGGCGAGCGCGACGCGAGCGCGCTCGCCGCCGGAGAGCGCGCCGACCTTTTGCCGCTGTTTCGACCCTTCGAACAAGAATTGTTCGAGATACGTGCGCATCTCGAGGACGCGCTCGCCGATGCGTACGACGTCGGCGCCGCCGCGGTCCGCGCCTTCGCGCTCAGCGACGTTGTCGAACACCGACCAATCGTCGCGGAGTGCCGAACGGCTCTGATCGAAATAGATGATCTGCGTGTTCACACCGCGGACGATCTTCCCCGACGTCGGCTCGAGCTCGCCGGAAACCAGCTTCAAAAGCGACGTTTTTCCGGCACCGTTCGGCCCGATGACGCCCATGCGCTCGCCCGCGACCAGGCTCAGGGTCAAAGAGTGCACGAGCTCGCGTCCGGCGATGCGGAGCGAAACGTCGGCGAGGTCGACGATGGTCTTGCCGGTGCGCCGCCCGCCGATTTCGAGTCCTTCGAAGCTCGCCCGCGCCGCTTCGCGCGGCGCCTTGGCGTCGACGAGCGCGCGCGCTCGGTCGCGACGCGCTTTTTGCTTCGTCGAGCGGGCCTTCGCGCCGCGAAGGAGCCACGCCTGTTCGCGGCGGAGCAGGTTCAAACGGTTCGACTCGACGCGTTCGGCGTGCTGCAGAAGCTCCGCCTTTTGCACGAGATAGTCGGCGTAGCCGCCCTGAAACTCGGTCAGCTTCCCATTTTCGAGCTCGAGCACGCGATCCGCGATCGCGTCGAGGACGTAACGGTCGTGGGTCACCATGAGCACGGCGCCCGCGAACGTGTCGGCCAGGTACCCCTCGAGCCACTCGATCGTCTCGGTGTCCAGGTGGTTGGTCGGTTCGTCGAGAATCGCCAGCGACGGTTCGGCGACGAGGAGCTCGGCGAGCGCGACGCGACGGCGCTCGCCGCCGCTCATCGTCCCGACGGCCCGATCGACGTCGTGCACGCCGAGATGATCGAGCATTTCGATCGCCGCGTGGTCGCGCGTCCATCCGCCGAGGTGGTCGATGGTCTCCGCAAGCACGGATTGTTCGTCGACCAGGGCGGCGTGGTCTCCGCCCTCACCCGATTCGAGCATCCGCGTGAGCTCGGTGTGACGTACCTTCGCCGCGTGCCAATCGGCCATACCGCGCTCGACGATTTGCCGCGGCGTCGACTCCGCGTCGAGCTTCGGCTCTTGCGCCAAGTAAAGGATGCGCGTGTCGCGGCGCCGCTCGACGACGCCGGTGTCCGCCGTCTCGAGACCGGCGAGCACCCGCAGTAACGTCGACTTCCCTGCCCCGTTCGCGCCGAGCAGACCAACCCGCTCGCCCGAGCGCACCGTCAGCGCAATGCCTTCGAACAGCGTTTGCGGACCGTAGGTTTTCGACAGACCGCGCGCGCTGACGACTGGCACCGAGCGCTTGTATCAGATTTCGACGTGAGAGCCGCTTCAGTCGAGCAGATCTTCGAGGCGATCGATCACGGGAACGCCGCATTTCATCAACCGCCCCCGCGATTGATGGCCCAGGGTGAGGAGGACCGAGCGGACGCCGAGTGCCGTCGCGACCTCGTGATCGTGCACGGTGTCGCCGACGAGCAGGACCGTCCGAGGGTCCTTCCCGCTCGCATTCAGCCAATCTTTGCCGAGCTCGACCTTTCCGACGGCGTAGTGATTCGAGAGGCCGACGACCGTCGTGAAGAACCGAGCGATGCCGTGGCGCGCGAGCATCGGCTCGATGAACCGCGTCTGAGCGACGGACAGGATCGAAGACGTCAATCGCCGGTTCCCGAGCGCCTCGAGCACCGGCACGACCCCTGAGTGCAGGCGACATTCGACGACGCCGCGCTGGTACGTCTCGATGAATTGTCGTGCGAGCATCTCCCAGCTCGCGTCATGCACCTCGAACCCCAGCTTTTCGTAGTAGGCGCGCACCGGGAAATCGAAATGTTCGCGGTAGCCGTCGCCGTCGATCTCCCTCAAGCCTCCGTCGCGGAGCATCGCGTTCACGACGGTGACGGAGTAGTCGCAATCGTCGAGCAGCGTGCCGTTCCAATCCCACACGACGTGCTCGACGCCGTCGAGGAGCGAAGTCCGCGTCATGGGTCGCGGTCTAGCACGCCGCGCGAGGTGCGGGTGTCCTCGACGTTCAGGAAACGGCGCGCCGGATGAAGCCCATCGAGCGCCGCTGAAAGCCCGCGGCGACCAGCGCGTCGCCGAACGGGGAGTCGCCCGGGGCCGCGCCATCGATGCGCGCGATGAGGAGCGCGCGACGGCCTTCTTTGTCCACCGAGCGCGCGAGCGTCTCCGCGACCGCCGAGGCGTCGCGCGCTCGCTCCCTCGGTTCGTCAGCGAAGAACGTGAGGAGCGAGCGGTCGTGCTTGCCGATCCAGGCGAGCAAACGACCGTCGCCGCCGATCACGACGCGAGCGCCGGCCGCGCGCATCGGCCTGGCGCCGTCGCGCGCCGGCCATTTCAGCGCCGCACCCCAGGGCGATGCCGGATCGGTCGCCGCGAGGAGACGAGCAACGCCTTTGTCGTCGGGCTCGCGCCCGCTGCGAAGCAATTCATCGGCGCCGGGCTCGGCGAACTGCGCCGCGCCAAGCCCTTCGATGAAGTAGCCGCGTCGCACGCGACCGGCTTCTTCCATGGCACGCAATACTTCGTAGACGGCGGAGAAGCCGCCGGGGACGCCTTCGGCGTGGAGCGCTTCGCGAACGAGCACGCCGTGACGGCGGAGGAGCGCGCGGACCAGCGCCGTGCGGCGCTCCGTCTCGGTCGCGGCGCCGTAACGAAGGAGCGACCATCGCCCCTCGCTGCCGGGCAAGGCACGACTGATGCGCACGCCGCGCTTGCGATCCGGTTCGCCGCCCTTCGCGAGCGACCTGAGCGGCTGGAGCGTGTCGTTCGTCGCTTCGCCGGCCCAGACGAGCTCCCACAATCCCGCGAGCGCGTCGTGGGGAAACGCGCCGACCATCGCGACGAGCTCGTCGAAGAAGACCGCGCCGCGCTGAGCGAGCGCTTCGCGGAGGCGTCCCGCGAGAACGCCCCCGGCGAGCGACGGCTTCGGCGCGAGCTCGGCGAAGTGCGCACGAAAAAACAACGCGATGCGCCCGCCTCCGCCGCCCGACGCTTCCATGCCGCGCCACACGACTTCGCCTGATGCCAGCAATTGGTCGAGACTCGCCGGCGAAAATCGCGGCACGCGTGACGGCAAAATGTCCGAGTCGAGGTCGCTCACCGGGAGCGGGCACCCTTCGAGTCGTTCGATCGCTTGCCGGAGGATCTCCGAACCGCGAGCGCCGCGATCGATCCCCTGCCACCGCAAGAGAAAGCGCGCGTACGCGATCTGATCGACGGGCTCGACTTCCTTTCGAAGCGCGGCGAGCGACCGGCGCTTGATGGACTTGAGAACGTCGTTGTCGCACCACGTGATGCCGGGCCGATCCGGATGGATCTCACCGCGAACGAGCCGTCCGCGCGACAGGAGCACCTCGAGGGCCGCGAGCACGGCGACGACGGGCGCTCGATAGCGCGCCGCGAAGTCTTCCGGCGTGAACGGGCCGTGGGTTCGGGCATAGCGCGACACCAGATCGACGAGCGGTTCGCGCGACGGCTCGAGAAATGCGACGGGAATCCCGGGCGGCGGCATCACGCCGAGCGCATCGCGAAAGCGACCGGTGTCCTCGACGGCGATCACCCGCTCTTCGCCGCCGAACCGCACGCGCACGAGCCTTCGCGCAGCGAGCAGCGGTCCGAGCAATTCGTCTTTCGACCCGCCGAGCCGCTGGTCGAGCTCGGCGTCCGAAAGATCGCCGACGAAGAGGCAGAGGTCGTGCAGCTCGTCCGGATGCCGCGGCGGATAGTCGAGCCGGAGCACCAACCGCTCGACATCGGCGATGGCCGCCGGGTCGAGCAGATCCGACAACTCTACTTGTCCGAGTAGCTCCCGCAGCTGCGATTGGTCGATGGCCAGCGCCGCCGCGCGGCGCTCGGCGAGCGGCGCGTCCGATTCGTAAATGAAGTTCCCGATGTAGCTGAAGAGGAGGCTCACCGAAAACGGCGAGGGCCGGCTCGCCTCGAGCGACGTGACGCGGACCTTCGACGCCCGGACGTCGCCGAGGAGCTCGACCAGCGCCGGCACGTCGAACACGTCCTTCAAACATTCGCGATACGTCTCGAGGAGAATCGGGAACGACCCGTAGCGCGAGGCGACTTGCAAGAGATCCGCGGCGCGTTTCCGCTGCGCCCAGAGCGGCGAACGCTTGCCCGGGTGACGGCGCGGCAAGAGGAGCGCACGCGCCGCGCATTCGCGAAAATGCGACGCGAAGAGCGCGGTTTGCCCGAGCGCTCCGATGAGTAGCTCCTCGACTTCTTCCGGCTCGGGAAGGAGCGTCGCGACCGCCGGGGGTTCGTCGCTCTCCGGAAACCGGAGGACGATGCCGTCGTCGGTCCACACCGATTCGACAACGATGCCGAGCTCGCGCTTGCATTTTTCACCGATGCACACGGCGAGCGGGGCGTGCACGCGCGCGCCGAACGGCGACAAGATGCACACACGAAAATCGCCCACCTCGTCTTCGAACCGTTCGACGACGAGCTCGCGATCGGTCGGAACGACGTACGGCGGCTCCTGCTGTTCGCGCACGTACGCGACGAGATTTTTCGCGGCACGCTCGTCGAGAAAGTGTTCTTTCGTCAAACGGCGGAGCGACGCCTTGTCTGCTTCCTGCGTGACCGTGCGAAGCAGCTCGCCGATGCCGCGTCCGAGCTCGACGCTTCGGCCGAGGCGGTCGCCGTGCCAGAACGGCATTTTCCCGGGTTCTCCGGGCGCCGGCGTGACGAGCACGCGGTCGTGGGTAATCTCGACGATCCGCCAGCTCGATGCGCCGAGTATGAACACTTCACCCTCGCGCGCCTCGAACACCATTTCTTCGTCGAGCTCACCGAC